>JBDHJO010000286.1:0-2696 GCA_039586875.1 Gemmatimonadota bacterium
CATCCGTTCGTGATCGCAGCGGACACGGTCTACACGGTTGCGTATCGGGGCCATCTCGCGGCATCGATGGCCGGGATCCGGCCCCTCGTGTGGCATCTCCACACGTTCCCGCCAACCAACTGGCGTCGATTCTGGCTTGCGGGGGCGCGGCGGCGCCCCGCTCGGTTGGTGGCAAACAGCGAAGCGGTTGACCAAGCGTGGTCCGCGGCCCTTCGGAACAAAGACAGGGAGCGTCGACTCAGCATCATCCACAACGGGGTCAATCTCGACCGGTTCCGTCCCCGTGATCGCACGGGATGGATCCACAGACAGCTCGGGCTTCCTCGAAGCCACCGACTGATCGGGATGCCATCGGTCTTCGCGAGGTGGAAGGGACACCTGGAGGTTCTCGAGGCATTCGAGCAGATCGCGGCGGAGTTTCCCGACGTGCATCTCGTGATCGTGGGCGGGACGATCTACCGCACGCACGAGGAACAGCAGTTCGGGCAGGAGCTCAAAAGGGTCACCGGGGAGTTCCGGGTGGTGTCGAGTGGCGCTCTCCAGGCGGCAGGAGACGGCGGCGACGCGGGGCTCGACGAGCTGCCCTCCGATCATCCGCGCGTCCACATGCTGCCGTTTCAACGCGAGATCGAGTTGGCGTATGCCGAGTTTGACTTGACGGTGCATTACTCAATCAAACCGGAGCCGTTCGGCCGGGTGGTACTCGAATCGATGGCGTGCGGCATTCCGGTGGTGGCGGCGGCCGAGGGTGGGCCGCTCGAGATCGTCGGCGGCGGCATCGGCGCACGGCGGGAGGCGGGGTGGCTCGCGGAGCCGCGTAACCCCGCCGAGTTGGCGCGAGTGCTTCGCTCGGCACTGCGGCTGCCCGGAGACCTCTTGCGTTCAGTGGGTGCTGCCGGCCGCGTGCGAGCGGAAGATCAGTTCTCATCGCGGTCGTTCGCCTCGAAACTGGCCGCGGTCCTGCGGGATGCCGCCGCGTCCGCACCGTGAAGTTCCGGCACGCTCCCTCGCTCCATGCACCTCGATAACGGCGATCTCGCCGCTGTCACCGGCGGCACCGGCTTCATCGGATCGCGCCTGGTCAGCCGATTAGCCAGCGACGGTTTTCGGGTCCGCGTGTTGAGCCGGCGTGCTACCGGGACGCACCCGTCACATCGAGATGTTGAGGTCGTCGAGGGAGACCTCGCCGATGAGTCGGCGCTGGAGCGGCTCGTCGACGGAGCGTCGGTCGTTTTTCATCTGGCGGGGCTTGCCGGCGTGTGGGCACGCGACGTGAACGCCTTCCGCGCGACCAACGTTCAGGGAACGGCGCGTGTGCTGGCCGCAAGTGGCAACGCAGGCGTGCAACGCTTCCTTCACACGTCGACAAACCTGGTCGAGGTGGATCATACGGTGGCGGGTGGGCCGCGCATCCTCACCGCGTATCAGCAATCGAAGTTCGAGGCGGAGTCGCTGGTGCGGGCACGCACACCCGAGGGCGTGGACGCGATCATCGTCCGCCCCTGCCGCGTGTTCGGCCCCGGACCCCTCACGGAGGCGAATGCGGTCACGCGGATCATCGATCACTACCGGCGCGGCCTGTTCCGATTCCGCCTGCGCGACGGAGACGCCCGGGGCAACTACGTGCTGGTGGACGACGTCGTCGACGGGATGATTCGCGCTGCTCGCCACGGCTCACCGGAGCGCGCCTACACCCTGGGCGGCGAGAACGCGTCCATCCGGGAGTTCCTCGCAACCGTGGACGAGGTGATCGGCTCGAGGCGTGTGGTTGCGCAGTTGCCGCTCGGGATCGCCAAAGGGGTTGCACGCGTGATGGAAACGGCGGCATTGTTCGGCCGCAAACCAATGATCACGAGGGATTGGGTGGAGCTCTTTGCGACCGATTGGCCGTCGTCGTCGGACCTGGCTGCGCAGGATCTTGGGTACACCCCTCGATCGCTGAAGCACGGGATTCGCCGGACCGTCGAGTGGTTGACCAGCGGGAGTCGAACGTGGTAGTGCCCGTCGAGCACCCTCCGACTCCACCGCGCCACCGATGGGTCTGGGTGCTGGTGCTGGCGCCGATCCTGCCTGCGATCAACTGGTTCATCGCGCGTCAGGACACCATCGGCGTTCAAGGTGGTGGCGACGGTTGGCTCGCGGTGACGGGTCCCCGGCTGCCCGGCATCGTGCCGTTTCTGATGACGTTTGCCTTACTGGGCGTCGTCCCCCTGCTGCTCACCCGACCGATACTCGGATCATCACCCGCGAGACTCGGCCTGGGAACGGGCCGATGGCGTGCCGGCTTGCTGCTCGCCGTCATCGGTGTGCCGCTCGCCGTGCTGGTCGCGTATGGCAGCCGCGGGTCGGAGGCGCTCGCGGCCGTCTACCCGCTCGGCAGCCCCTCGCTGGCCCCGAGCTCGTTCCTGCCCCATGTCGTGGGTTATCTGCTGTACTACATCGGGTTCGAGTACTTCTTCCGCGGCTTCATGCTACTGGGTCTGGAGGACCGCCTCGGGCCGAAGGCGGCGAACGCGCTGCAGGCGGGGATCGTCACCCTCGCCCATTTGGGGAAACCACCGATCGAACTCCTCGCCGCGTACCCGGCGAGCCTGCTGTTCGGATGGATGACGCTGAGGACGCGGGCCATCTGGGCGGCCGTGGCCGTCCATTGGGCCGTCGGCGTCGCCCTCGACTACTTCCTGCTGACCGGACCG
>JBDHJO010000287.1:0-3356 GCA_039586875.1 Gemmatimonadota bacterium
GCGCCGGTCGAAGATGTGCTGCCACGAGCTGAAGAACAGGAGCACACCCATCCACCCATACCCGACGACCGTATCAACCACGATGATCGGTCCCAGCAAGGTATCCGGGGTACCGACGCTGCGGGCAATGGCCATCATGTTCGCCGAGCCGCCGATCCAACTGCCGGCGAGCGCCGCCAACCCCTTCCACGACTCCTCGGGGAGAAACGGCCCGAACACGATCAACGCAATCGGTGCACCGGCCAGGATGCCCAGCGTCCCGGCGACGAGCATGAAGAGCGCCATCGGGCCCAGGCGCACGAGGCTCCGAAGATCCACCGAGATCATCAGCAGGAGCAACGCCGTCGGCAGCAGGTACCGCACCATCCACTCGTACGCCGGGGAGGCCGATGGCGTGATGCCCACGCTCGTGGAGAGCATCGGGACGAAATAGGCGTAGATCACCGGCGGCGTCACGCTGAACAGTGACTTGAGACGCGGCAGGCTGCTCAACCAGAAGATTCCACCGACGAGCGCCGCGAGCCACGCAAAGACGGCAGTCGGTTCCGATATGAGTGCGGTGGTCGAGGTCAACGCAGGTATCCGATCCTCGCCTGGGAAGCGGATAAGATAACGGAAAAGCGAACGGCCGGCGGACGGCGGCGGTTCAGTCGAAGTGGGCGTTGACGATCGGCAGCCACCGTGCGAGTCCGCGGTTGTTCCCCGCGTGATTCAAGAGCCCGATCTGGACCCCGTGGAGTGCCGGCGTCGAATTGAACAGTCCAATGGTGAGGCCGTGCTGCGCCCGCTCGATGCGGTTGTACGCCGCAACCGCCACGCCGTGCAGCTCCCCGATGCGGTTCCAGGCAACCGCCACCGCCATGCCCTGCAAATCCTCGGTGCGGCCGCGACTGCGATCCCGGTCAGGCCTTCGGTACCCACCACGGCGAGCCCCCCGACCGAAATCCCGTTGAGCGGCCCGTTCGCGACGACTGCCAGCCCGGCAACGTTGAGCCCCTGCATGGCACCGTTCGCCACCGTACCGAGCCCGCCGATGTTGAGCCCAGCCATCGTTCCTTGGGCAACAAGCCCCAGTCCGGCGACGTTGATCCCACGCATGCTGCCGTCGGCCACCGTGCCGAGCCCACCCACATTCACACCGGCGACGTCCCCTTCGACCACCAGGCCCAAGCCACCGATGTTGATCCCACGCATGTGCCCGCTGGCGACGGTCCCAAGCCCCCCGATGTTGATGCCTTCCATGGATCCCTGCGTGACGGCGCCCACCCCGCCCACGTTCAGCCCCACAACGGAACCGTCCGCTACCAGACCGACCCCACCTACGTTGATGCCGTGCAACGCGCCGTTGGCGACCAACCCGACACCACCCACGTTGATGCCCGCCATGTCGTGCTCGGCGACAGCCCCGACGATCCCGACCGTTATCCCCGTGAACCGACCCCCGCCGGGAGCGAGCCCGACCGAGAGACCGTTGTACACCGCATGTTCGTTGTGCTTGGGTCGCCAGAACGTGACGTTCACGCCGTCGATCCGCTCGACACCGCGGTCGACCACATTGAACCGGAGGCCGGTCCAACGGTGGGAGTTACCGAGACTGATCCCGACGCCCCCCACACCGACATTGAGCGCAGCACCATTCGACACCACGGCACTGTCCTGTGCCGAGCCGGCACCGACCAGTCCGAGAAGAAGTCCTGCTGCGATCAGAGTCGTTCGTGGCATCCGCATGTCCGCCCTTCCCCCCATCACTCGTTCCTCCGTACGAACCCAGCGCTCAGAGGTTTCCGCATGAAGACGGGGCGACCCTGGTCGGGCCGCCCCGCATCGACACGGTCGCGCAGCGGATCAGGTATCAGGACATCAGCACCATGTGACCCGGACGCGGTATTCGACCGTAACCTCGCCGCGAGCCGGAACCGGAACCGTGAATCGGAACGTCCGCGCGTCCACGCGGGTCGCCTCGTGGCTGGATGACAGGATCTCCCAATCTCCACCGATAGGCTCCCACACCTGGATCTCGACGTCCTCGTCCTTGTGGTTGCGGAGGTCGATCTCCCAGGAACTCTCGGCAACACACGAACTGATCACTTGGTATTCCATCTGCCGACGATCACCGACCACATGGAACGCTTCACCCATCTTGATGCGAATGCGCTCGTCACGCGGGGTGTGATCGATCTGGTCCTCGCCGATGAACTGTTGCGAGCCTGTTCGATCCGCCTTGTAGACGCGCACGATTCCCTTGGGCAGCGGCATACCGAGATTGTTGTCTTCGGCATTCTGAATGTCGAGGTAGACACCGACCTTCTGATTCGACATGACCTGGCCGTACGCGCCCCGATAGTAGTAGGGCTGCCCGTAGAAGATGAGCTGCTTATCGATCCCGATTCCCGCGGCCTCGAGCAGCGTCACCTGCTTCTGCTCGTTGTTGAGCAGCGTCGTGCGCCGTTGAAGGGTGTAGAGGTGATACTCGAAGAAACTCTCTTCGCTGAACCCTGCCTCGTCCGCGGCAGCTCGCAGGGCCTCCATCGGCATCGGCGGCTGGCCACGGTGCCCGGACACGCGTTGCACGTCCCCCGCAACGAGTTTCAACTCGGCATCCGCGTAGGCGGTGCCGCTTTGGTTCGTGAGCGTCACCCAACCGGTCAAATCACCGAAGCGGTCTTGCTCGTCGATCACGAGCACGTAGTCGGCCTTCCAGTTCAGCCCGGACGTGAGATACGACACTTCGAGTTCCTGTTGGACTTCGCGACTGTCCAGCAACCACACCAGCGTCGGCTTCGCAATGAGATTTTCCGGGATCTCCGGGAACGTGAATCGCCCCGGGAAGTTGAACGTGATCTCGTCGCCGATGCGCAGGATCGGCCCTTGGTTCACCGAGAGTACTTCAGCTTCGAAGGGCTCGTCTCTGCCGGTGCTCTCGTTGTACCGATACACGGTAACCGTGCGGCCGACATACTTCTCGAGGAGCTTCTGCGGATTGAGGAGATCGTACTGGTAGTTCTGCTCGAGGACGCGGAGCCATTCCGGGCGGCCGGACTTGATGTGAACCGTTTCGGGCTGTATCGAGGCGGCGACGTCGGCGAACTCGAGAGCCACTCGGCCTCTCGCGAGCGTGACGTCCCGCACCTCACGCACGAGCCCGAAGTTCTGATTGTAGATCGTGATGGCGACCGATTCGCGGTCGTCGGCCGACGACTGCCGGGTCACCTCTTGGGTTGACACGATGGCGGGCAGCACCAGCGCGATACCGACACCGGTGACCACCGACCGCCATGTTCGAGCCTTTGGAAGATTCCAGGACATCGTGATGTCTCCGTTCAGAGTCTACCCGACAGGACGTCTCAACCTCACCG
>JBDHJO010000085.1:0-11293 GCA_039586875.1 Gemmatimonadota bacterium
ACCATGTGCATCGCAAGGTGTTCTTGCCCACTTACGGGTTGTTCGACGAGGAGCGGTTTGTGGAACACGGCCACGCCGTCCGCGCGTTCGATACCAAGTGGGGTCGTGTTGCGCTCGCGGTCTGCGAGGACGCGTGGCACTCGATCGTCCCGACACTCGCTGCACTCGACGGCGCGCAAGCGCTGATCGTGCCCAGTGCGTCCCCAGCCCGCGGTGTCGCGCCGGACGACGAGAGGGGGAGTGACACGCGACGGAGGCCGGCGAGCGTGCGTCGATGGGAGTTGCTCGCCCGCAGCATCGCCGCTGAGCACGGGCTATACGTCATCTTCGCGCAGTTGACCGGTTTCGAGGGAGGGAAGGGGTTACAGGGAAGCTCCCTCGTCGCAGATCCGCACGGTGAGATCGTCGCGCGGGGTCCGCTGTTCGACGAAGCGCTGCTGCCGGTAACGCTCGAGCACGACGAGATCACCCGCGCGCGCTTCGAGCAACCGCTGCTCGCCGACCTGGAAACGCAGTTTCTGAACTTATTGCAGGGACGGGGCACGACGGCGGCGCCGCCACCGGCGGTCGAGTCGACCGGGGCGGACGAACGAGGTGCGCAACCGCCCGTGGCATCGACGGTTGCGGTCGTCATGCCCGATGGAGAGCGGGATCCACTGGCGATCGATGCGGACCTGGTTACGGAGTGGCTCGTCGCGTTTCTCCGCGATGAGGTGACGCGCCGGCGCGGGTTTGCCAAGGGCGTCGTGGGGCTTTCCGGCGGCATCGACAGCTCGGTCACGGCCGCGCTGGCTGCGCGGGCCCTGGGTCCAGAAAATGTCCTGGGTGTGCGGATGCCGTATCGCACGTCGAGCACTGAGAGTCTGGAACACGCCGAGATCTTGGCGACCTCGCTCGGAATCGAGATGCTGACCGTGGATATCTCCAAGGCCGTGGACGGCTATCTCGACGATGCCGATCCGGATGCCGATGCAACACGGCGCGGGAATGTGATGGCCCGGTTGCGCATGATCACCCTGTTCGATTATTCGGCGAAGTACGGTGCGCTGCCGCTCGGCACCGGCAACAAGACCGAACGTTTGATGGGCTACTTCACCTGGCATGCGGACGACTCGCCGCCGGTCAATCCCATCGGGGATCTGTTCAAGACCCAGGTTATCGCGCTCGCGCGGTATCTCGAGATTCCGGACGTGATCGTCACAAAGCCGGCGAGCGCCGATCTCATCGAGGGCCAGACGGACGAAGAGGATCTGGGGATTGCCTACGACCGCGCCGACGTGATGCTGCACTGGCTCCTCAGGGGACTCAAACCTACGCAGGTGCTCGCCCGAGGGTTCACCGAACGGGAACTCGAGTTGGTCGAGCGCCGACTCCACTCGACACACTGGAAGCGTCGCCTCCCGACCGTGGCCATGGTCAGCTCGACCGCAATCGGCGAGAGCTACCTTCGTCCGGTGGACTACTGACTCCAGCGACGAGCGTCTGATGGTCGCGATCACGCGGCCCCGCGCCGTCCCACGATAGGCACGCCCGATGCCCGATCCAGATCTCTCGCCCCGCCCCGTCTCCGCCTCGAAGACGACGATGACGGAACTCATGATGCCCCACATGGCGAACAACCTCGGCAACGTGTTCGGTGGCGTGATCCTCTCGCTCGTCGATCGCGTGGCGGCTGTCGCAGCGATACGCCATGCCGGCGGACCCTGTGTGACCGTGTCGGTCGATCAGGTCGACTTCAAGGAGCCGATTCATGTGGGCGAGCTCGTCATCGCGCACGCGAGCGTGAACTATGTTGGGCGGACATCGATGGAAGTCGGGGTGAGCATCGAGGCGGAGAACGTGCCAACCGGGACGCGGCGGCATACGAACAGTTGTTATGTGACCTTCGTCGCGATCGACGACGACGAGCGTCCTCGTCCGGTCGGGCCGGTCGAGCCGGAAACACGGGACGAGCGGCGGCGGCACGCCGCAGCGATCGCACGCCGCGCGATGCGGACACGACACCGAGAGGATCTGGCGGAATGAGTGTGCGTTCGAGGTTTTGTTGTGTGCTGAGTGGTGGCGGAGCGAAGACCTCCGCTCACCTGGGTGCGCTCAAGGCGTTGGATGAATCCGGATACGTGCCGGACCGGTTCGTCGGCACGTCGATGGGTGCCGTCGTTGCGGCAGCGTACGCCGCGGGCACGACGTATGACGACGCACTTCGTCGCGTGCTGGCCCTCAACCGCCGCGACGTCGCGCGGATGTCCTGGAGTCTGTTGGCCGGACCCTTCGCCAAGAGCCTCCTGCAGGCCGACGGGTTGATGGATACGATCGCCGATCTCGTGCCGGCTCGTCGGTTTGCGGATCTTCGAGTTCCACTCACGGTCACGGCGGTGGATGTCAGAACCGGCGAGCTTCTCCTGTTTGGCGACGGAGGGGATGCAGGCGCGCCTCTAATCGACGTTCTCGCTGCCTCGTGTTCTCTGCCGGTGTATTACCAGCCGGTCGAGGTTGCCGGTCGCACCCTGGCAGAGGGTGGATTGCGGTCGGTGTTGCCGCTCGACGTGGCCGCGCGATTCGATCCCGGGCGTATCGTCGCGGTCCACGTCGGCCCGAGCTTCGCGGCCCCACCGGCGGAGCCCAGTGGGGCGATGCCCGAGCTGCTGCTCGCACACAGCCGGTCCTTGCGCATCCTGATGGCAGCACAGGTCGAGGCAGAGATCGCCCGGCACCGCGACGGTCCGACGCCGCTCCTGTTGGTGGAGCCGGTGGCCGAGCAAGCCGTCACGTTCGCGGTCGGCAAAGCGGTTGCGTATGTCGAAACGGGCTACGCGGCGATGATGGCAGCCCTCAGGGACCCCGCGCACGCCGCGTTCTTGGATGCGATCCCCAGTGCGTCCGCGCCGGGAGATCCGGACACCGCGTGAGGGTTGACGCCCCGGTCTCCGTCTTCGTGGTCCTGGCAGCGGTCGTTCTGTTCTCGATCAAGGTGGAGCATTGGGTGCCGAGGGCCCGCGTCTTTGGCTCGGTTCTGCTCTCCATCTTCTTCGCCGGTGTGCTTGCCAACATCGGCATCCTCCCGGGCCAGTCGTCGGCGTATTCGATGCTCGGCGGGCTCGGGGTCAGCCTCGGAATCGCGCTGGTGCTACTTGGCGTGAACCTCGACTCGATTCGGCGGGCGGGGCCGAGGATGGCAGCCGCCTTTGGGCTCGGCGCCGTCGGAACCGGCCTCGGTGCGACACTCGCGGCACCACTGTTGTACGGTGCGCTCGGCCCGGAGACCTGGAAGCTGGCCGGCCAGTATGCGGGGACGTACATCGGTGGCGGCGTGAACATGGTTGCAGTCGGCCGAACGGTCGGTACGAGCCCAGAGGTCTTCACGGCCGCGGTCGCAGCCGACAACGTCACAACCGCAGCGTGGCTGATGGTGTGCCTCAGTGTGCCGGTTGTACTCCGGCGTTGGTGGCCGGTTCACGAGGGCACGGATCGACAGACAGACGCGGACGTGGCGGCGGAAGGTGCTGCGGAGGTAGCCCGGTTCACGCGTACCCGCGGTCCCCTGACACTCGAGCACACCGCGACCCTGGTCGTGCTGGCCGTCGGCGCCGTATGGGCGGCGTCGGCGCTGGCGCGTGCCGTGCCTCGCGTGCCCGAGGTGTTGTGGCTTACCACGATCGTGCTGTTGGTCGCACAGGTGCCCTCGGTGCGTCGGTTGACCGGCGGACTCCTGCTGGGGAACTATGTCCTGCACCTCTTCCTCGCGAGCCTCGGCGCGCAATCCATCGTCATGGAGATCGTGCGGGTGGGGCCGGCGGTGTTTTACTTCACGGTAGTCGTGGTGGTCGTGCACGGGCTGTTACTTTTCGGTGCGGGGCGTCTGCTGGGCTTCGATCTGCCGACGCTCGCCGTCGCATCGCAGGCCAACGTCGGGGGACCGCCTTCGGCGATGGCGCTTGCGACAGCGCGAGGATACACCGACCAACTTCTTCCCGGCGTCGCGGTGGGACTGGTCGGATACGCGATCGGGAACTACGCGGGCGTGGGTGTTGCGCATCTGGTGCGCCTGTGGTTGGGCAGCTGAGCCGGCGATATTGCCGGGAGAGGCCATGACACAGACTGCGGTCAAACACTTCACGGTAGACGAGGCCAACGCGACGCTCCCCTATGTGCGTCGCATCGTGCAGGACATTGTGGCTGAGTACGAGCAATGGCGGGATGCCATCTACCGGTACGAGGTCGTCGCTGCGGGGAACACCGCCGAGACCGGGGAGACCGCGGAACAGGTGGTGCTGCGCGAGGAAGTCGATGCGATCGCCCAGCGGATCAACGAGTACATCAACGAACTGGCGGGGGTGGGGTGCGTGTTCAAGGGGTTCGAAGGTGGACTGGTCGACTTTCATAGCCAACTCGCCGGCCGCGATGTTTACCTCTGCTGGAAGCTCGGCGAGCCCCGCGTGGAGCACTGGCACGAACTCGAAGCCGGGTTCTCCGCCCGGCAGCCGATTCCGGCGGAACTCATGTCAGGAGACAACGAGTAAATGAGATTGGTGTTGTTCGTCCACGTGCTCGGCATCGCGATGTGGATCGGTGGTGGGCTGGCGGGCATGGTGCTGGCGTTCTCTGCGCGCGAAGAGACCGCGGATGTCCGGGCGGGGACGTTTCGCATGCTGGGCCGGCTGCACGCGATGGTCATCGGATTTGGCGCGCTCCTGACCCTGGGCTCTGGCGTGATCCTGACGATGACGATGTATTCGGAGGGGCTTGGGGACCTCTTTAGCGAGGCGAAGCTCTGGGTCATGATCGTCACGGGATTGCTGGCCGGCCTGATCGTGCTGTTCGTCGGTCTCCCGACGGCGTCCCGGCTCAGTGCGCTTTCGGTGGCGTCGGACAAAGGCACGCTACCGCCGGCATTCGAGATCTACCGCAAACGGATGGCGGTCGTCTCGTCGGTCGCCGGCGTGCTGGCGGTGATCTCGCTCCTCTCGTGGTACCTATTGTGATCGTACCGGTCCACCGGATCCACCTTCGGTAGCCGAGGCACCATGGCCGATCAGCAGTGGCGTCTCTCGCAAGCCTACCAAATCCCGGTGGAGACACCGGCATACGACCCGCGGCGTCGCATCGGTCGCGTCGTGCTGCGCGCGGCGACGCACATGGGACGATTCTCCCGCCTCGTGGTCGAGATCGTGCGCGGGTTGGTCGAGTGGCGGATTTGGGTGCCGCGGACGGTCGAGCAGTCGGTACACGTGGGTGTCGGCTCGTTGTTCATCGTGTTGTTGACCGCCGCCTTCGCCGGCGGGGTGACCTCGCTGCAGGCCGGCTACCAGTTCACGGGCAGCATCCCCGTCTATTTCGCAGCTGGCGTCATCGTGCAATCGATCATCCTGGAGTTGGGCCCCGTCCTCACGGCAATGGTGCTGGCAGGGCGCATCGGCGCGCGGTACGCGGCCGAGTTGGGAACCATGCGGGTGACCGAGCAGATCGACGCCCTCGAGAGCCTCGGGCGCTCGCCGATTTCGCATCTCGTCATCCCTCGGGTCATCGCGGGCACGCTCATGCTCCCGGTGTTGGTGGTCTTTGCGGACCTCACCGGCATACTGTCTGGATGGGGAGCGGCACGGCACACGCTGGAGATCACGAACGCTGATTTCATTTACGGCGCGCGCTACTTCTTCCGACCGTTCGACATCTGGTACTCGCTGATCAAGGCCGTCTTCTTCGGCCTGGCGGTGACGGTCGTGCCGTGCTACATGGGGTTCAGCACGCAAAAGGGTGCGGAAGGTGTGGGGCGGGCGACCACCGGTGCGGTGGTGACGGCATCGGTCTTGATCCTGGCGCTCGACGCCTTTCTGTCGCAGGTGCTGCTCGTATGAGCGGTCCGGTGGTGTTACGCGCGGCGCGTGCGTCGTGGCTTGCCCGTGCGGCAGGCAGGGCGGACCGGGCAGTCGGCACAGCGGGGCTTGCGCGCCACGCACACGCGGGCACCGAGATCCATCAGGGCCTGGTTGAATTCCCATGCGACCTTGCGCCGGATCGGGAGCAATCGCTCGGCCAGGTCCCACAGGACGCGGGACGCGGGCGTGCCGTTCCCGTTGCGTCGAGCGGCGCGATCGAGCGCAAACACCCGAGTGAGCACGCGCGCGACGTTGGTGTCGACCGCGGCGGTGCGCCGTTCGTATGCGAAAGTCGCGACGGCCCCGGCGGTATACCGTCCAACCCCAGGGAGCTGCTCGAGCTTGGCGGGGTCGTCGGGAACCATCCCGCCGTGCTGGCGGACGACCTCCTGGGCGAGGCGATGGAGGTTCGCGGCGCGGCGGTAGTAGCCCAGTCCCTCCCAGGTCTCCCGCACGTGGCGCGGCCGGGCGGCGGCCAGAGCATCGATCGTCGGAAAGCGGGAGAGGAACGTTCCGTAATACGACTCCACGCGACTGACCTGGGTCTGCTGCAGCATGAACTCGGAGACGAGGATGTGATACGGGTCGCGGGTCGCTCTCCAGGGCAGGTCCCGTCCCTCGCGCCGGAACCACGCAAGCAGGCGGCGTTTGAACGCGTTGGCGTTGGCTGGCAGGCGTCGGGTCATGGCCGTGGAAGATATCCCGGTGAATCCGGGGCGGGGACCGCGTGATCGATCTTCGGAGTGTTCACAAGCGTTTCGGTACCAATGTGGTGCTGGACGGCGTCAACTTGCAGATCCAGCGCGGCGAGACGATGGCGCTCCTTGGGCCGTCCGGGACCGGCAAGAGTGTCTTGCTCAAGCACATCAACGGGCTCATCCATCCGGACGCGGGCGAGGTCTACGTTGACGAGCAACCCGTTCCGCTTCTCGGTCGCAAAGAACTCGCCAAGCTCCGCACATCCATCGGGTACGTGTTTCAGTTCGGCGCGTTGTTCGATTCCATGAACGTGTTCGACAACATTCGGCTCGGTATCACGGATGAAGACCAGCAGAGCGACAATGCCTTCTGTGGCGATCGGGTCCGTCTGTGTCTCGAGATGGTGAACCTGCCGTTCGAGACGGCCGAGAAGTTCCCGGCGGACCTGTCCGGCGGTATGAAGAAGCGCGTTGGTATCGCGCGCGCAATTGCCGGCGAACCAACGTACCTTCTGTATGACGAGCCCACGTCGGGCCTGGACCCCGTGAACGCCGACATCATCGACGCGCTGATCGAGAAGCTTCAGGACGAGCTGGGTGTCACGGGCATTGTCGTGTCGCACGATGTGCGGGGAGCCTTTCGGGTTGGCGACCGCGTGGCCCTCTTGGCGGAGGGTCGTATCCGGATGGTTGGAACACCGGACGAAATGCGGGAGAGTCGGGATCCGGCGGTGCGGAGTTTCCTGGAACGCGATTTCGGGTAGCCAGCGAGAGATCGAGTCGAGGCAATATGGATCTGTACTTCAAACAAGAGATCACGGTCGGTGGGCTGGTCATCGCGGCCGCGGCGGTACTGATCGGCGGCCTGATGTGGCTCACGGGCCAGTCCTTTCGCACCGGCGGTCGCATCGCCGTTCCCGTGCAGTTCACGACGGTACAGGGACTGACGCAAGGCGATCCCGTGATGATCTCCGGTGTGAGCGTGGGACGGGTCGCGCATGTCCGATTACAGGAGGTCGGTCGAGTCCTCGTCGAGCTGGAAGTGAGCCGCTCGGTGCGGCCACGGATCGATGCGGGAGCTGCCGTGCGCTCGCTCGATTTCCTGGGCGCGAAGTTCGTGTTGTACGAACCCGGTCAGGCGGAGGAGTTTCTCGATCCCGACGAGATGATCATCGGAACGGAAGAAAGGGACCTCGCCGCCGGCGCGGCCGAGTTGGCCGATCAGGCGTCAGCGGTCCTGCAGGGTTCCCGCGATCTCCTGTCGCCGGAGACGGCGCGACAGATCCGCGCCACCATGGTGGCTGCGGAGCGGGCCCTCGATGTCGTGACGAATGTCGGTTCGGGGCCCATGGTCGATGAGCTCGGTGCGGCGATCGGGACGTTCAGCTCGGCCGCGTCGCGCCTCGATTCGATCCTGGCGAATCCGGCAATCCAGAAGTCCGTGTCCGAGATGGATGACATCGCGTTGGGCGTGCGGGAGATGACCGAGGGGTTCTCGGCGGTCGCGGTGAACCTCGCGTTGCTGCTCGAGCAAATGCGCGCACCGGAAGGCACGGTCGGCCGGTTCCTCACCGACAGCACGCTGTACGTGGATATGCACGAGACGATGGTCTCGCTCAGGAAGTTGCTCGACGATGTCCGAGAGCGGCCTGGGCGGTACGTCCAAGTGAGCGTGTTCTGACGAGGGGACTGCGTCGCCGTGGAGCCACCACCAGTGGGCCCACGGCGCGACGCAATGTCGGCCATCGCCCCGTAACCCCCCTTCCCCTCCCGCCGCCCCGGTCGTAAATCCGACCCATGCTCACCATCACCTTCTTGGGCACATCCGCAGCCCGGCCCACGGTCGAGCGCGGCGTGTCCGCGCTTGCCGTACAGCGCGAGGGCGAGATGCTGCTGTTCGAGTGCGGGGAGGGCACGCAGCGCCAGATGATGCGCTACGGGGTGGGCTTCACCTTCGCCGACGTGTTCTTCTCCCACTTCCACGCCGATCACTTCCTGGGTATCACGGGACTAATGCGCACCTTGGGGCTACAGGGCAGAGAAGAACCGTTACACCTCTACGGCCCCGCCGGCGCCGAGCGACATCTGCGCGCGGCGGTGAAGCTCGGCGTGGAGCGCTCACCGTTCGAGATCGACATTCGCGAGCTCTCACCGGGTGAGCGGCTGCAAAGGGACGGATATGATCTCGAGATCATTCCCGTCCAACATGGGCGGCACGCGATCGGCTACGCACTCCGCGAGCACGAACGACTCGGGCGGTTCGATCCGGAGCAAGCCAGGGAGCTCGGGGTACCCGAAGGGCCGCTCTGGGGCCAGCTGCATCGAGGGGAAACAGTGACCTTCGAAGTCGACGGTGAGCAGCGGACCGTCGATCCGTCCACGTTGGTGGGACCGACCCGACCGGGGCGCGTCGTGGTGTACAGCGGCGACACGCGGCCGTGTGAGGCAGTCGTGGCGGCCGCGGAGGGGGCCGATCTTCTGATCCATGAGGCGACCTTCTCGCGTGAGGAACTGGATCGGGCGAAGGAGACGGAGCACTCGACGGCAACCGAGGCCGCGCAGGTTGCGCTCGCCGCGGGGGTCAGGCAACTCGCCCTGACCCATATCTCGGCCCGCTACTCAGCCATCCCCGACGTCCTCCGCGACGAAGCTCGGGAGGTGTTCACGGCGACCACCGTGGTGCGGGATGGACAGGTGCTGGAGGTCCGGTTTCCCGAGGAATAGTGCGGGATTTCAGGAGAAACCGGTGGCAAGTCAAGGGTTTACAGTGCCGCCGGAGGTTTCTACCTTTCATCGCTCTGCAGGGCTCCCGAGCGGGAGGTCCGGCGAGGGGCTGTAGCTCAGCTGGGAGAGCGCCTGGATCGCACCCAGGAGGTCAGGGGTTCGAGCCCCCTCAGCTCCATAACAATCGATGGCACTGCCCCGTGGTGTAACTGGCAACACGTCTGACTCTGGATCAGAAGAGTCCAGGTTCGAGCCCTGGCGGGGCAATCAAAGCGCAGGCCGCACGGCCTGCGCTTTTTGATTGCCCCACCAGGGCCCGTCACGGCGCTCGCGTTGCTCGCGCCTTCTGATCGAGCCCGGGGCCGCGCCTTTTCCAATTGCCCCGCCAGGGCGTCTTTCCGTCGGCCCTCGCTGCGCTCGGGGCATCGAGTCGAGCCCACGGCCGGCGCTTGATTGCCCCGCTAGGGCGTCGCCTACCGCTGCCGTGCTCTGCCGGTCCGCGCCAACGCGGCAGATGGTCCAGCTATCTCATCTCCTTCTCGAACAGGAGACCGTCTACGCGGCCGATGTCCATGACGTACCCGGTGACCTGTCCGTTCGCATCGCGCGTGAACGTGACGCGCGCCCAACCATTGCGGGTGCCGAACACATCCTGTGTGATCGGTGCGAACGGCATCGGCCCCTTCAGTCGCAATAGTGCTAGATCGCCATCAGTCGCCGTGAACTCGTATCCGTGGTCCAGTTCCGGGGAGTAGTAATAGCCTTCGTATTCGGCCAACTCGCTGGCGGTCAGCGTGAGGAATGTTGCGGGTGGCGCATTGCGGTCCGGCCGTGCATCGCCCGTCGCGGTCGTTGTCACCGGTCCGAACCGATCGCCGAGCACGATGTCCGCGACAGTGAACGCGCCTCCGAGCGCGTCCATCCTGCTGAGGTTGCAGAGCACGATGGCGGAGGTTTCCACCTCGGGGATGTTCACGACTCCGGCGCGGAACCCTACTGACGAGCCACCGTGAAACACCGTTCGGAAGCCACGGTGCTGGCCAAGCGACAATCCGGCGGCGTAGGGGACGGGGTCACCGCTCGCCAGCGTGCCGGAGGTGAGCATCGCCTCCGTGAAGCCCGCACCGCCAACACCGTCATGCAACAGGGCCGCAACCCAACGTGCTAGGTCCGGGACGGTCGAGTACACCCCGCCACCGCCCACGGTCCCGGCGCGTCGCGGAAAGCCCATGCGGAAGCCGCCATCGACCGGGCCGTATCCCCAGGCCCGGCGGCGCACGATGCGTCCCTGATCGTCGTGTACGTGGGTGTCATGCATGCCGAGGGGCGTGAAGATCTCACGATCGGCGTACTCGGCGAGGGTCAGGCCGGTCGCGCGCTCCACGATTTGCGCGAGCAGGAAGTAACCGCTGTTGCTGTACAGATGCGCCGTGCCCGGCGGGAAGTTCACACCGCGCTGCCGGGCTATCATCGCCATGACCTCAGCGTCCGATTCGATGGTGGCGTCGGCGATGGCAAAGAGTTGGAGGTGATCACGAAGGCCGCTCGTATGGTGGAGCAGGTGGCGGATCGTGATAGGCGTACCGTAGTCGGGAAACTCCGGCAGCCATTGCCGGATGTCGTCGTCGAGTGACAGCGCTCCCGATCGCGCGGCGAGCACCACGGCGGCCGCCGTGAACTGCTTGGACACCGACCCAACGTCGAACACGGTCTCGGGCGTAATCGGGATCATGTGGTCGAGATACGCAATCCCGTACGCATTCGTGTACCTGAGCGCACCGTCTTCGACGACACCGACCACGCATCCCGGAGCATCCGGCTGTTCGAGACCCTCAACGAGGTTGTCGAGCGACGCGATCCACGATGGAGCTTGTGCATCCGCTGTTGCCGCACGCAGATGTCCGGCTGCGATTGTCGTCGCGAGCACAAGCATCAGCCGTGCCAACGCATATCCCCTGAAGTCCATCGTCACGGTCCGGTACGGTGTCGGACAAT
>JBDHJO010000086.1:0-11250 GCA_039586875.1 Gemmatimonadota bacterium
CGAAGCTCACCGGCTCCCCGTTCACCGGGTTCCCAAAGACGTCCGTGACCTTCACAACGGGCGGATTGAGGAGGGTCGCCCCCGCGTTGGCACTCTGGCCGTCGCCGCTCACGACCTCCACGAGCGTCGCCGGGCCGGCCGTGCCGGTGGCGGAGAAGAAGGTCGTCGTGCCCTGACCCTCGAGATTCACGCCCACCTCATTGGCGCCGGCCAAGGTGCCCAGCGTCCAGGCGGTGGCCGCCAGGCCGTTGGCATCGGTCACACTCGACGCCGGGCTCACCGTGCCGTCGTTCAGCGCCACCGTCCAGAGGACGGTCGCCCCGGGGGCCGGCGCGCCCGCGCTGTCCACGGCCAGCACCACCAGCGAGTCGGGCAGGGGGGTGTTCACTTCGCCCGTCTGCTGATCGCCGCTCACGATCGTGAGGC
The DNA here is from genome assembly GCA_039586875.1 of Gemmatimonadota bacterium. Lineage (GTDB taxonomy): Bacteria > Gemmatimonadota > Gemmatimonadetes > Gemmatimonadales > GWC2-71-9 > JAOTVV01. The sequence continues at coordinate 427 of JBDHJO010000086.1, forward strand.
CCACCGCCGTTGGCGGATTGGCCGTGGCCGTCACCGTCGTCGTCACCGCCGGGTACTCGCGCACCTGCGCCGTCAACGTCTGCGTGCCGAGCGTGAGCCCAAGTGTCCACGTGACGCTCAACTGCCCGTCGGCCGTCGTGATCGCCGAATTCGGCACGACACTGCCCTCGGCCACACTCGCCACCAGCGTCACGCCGCTGATCGGTTGGCCATCGGCGCCCTGCACTTCCAACACGACCGGGTTCGCCAAGGCCTCGCCGATCTGGGCGGTTTGGCCCCCACCAGAGGCAGTCACGATCTGGCTCGGCACCGGCTGCACCGCCACGCTCGTCGTGGCCGTCTGGCCGGTCAGCAGCGTGGCCGTCAGGCGCGCGGTGCCGCGGGTGCTCCCGGCCACCACCCGGCCCACGGCCGGGTCGGGGAACCTGGCCACGGCGGTGTCACTGGACGTCCACCCGATCGGCGTGTTTGGAATCGCGACCTCGGTGCTGTCGAACGCCTCGGCCTCGATGAGCGTGGTGTCGCCACTGAACAGGGGCGGCGGCGTCGTGAGAATCCGCACGCCGGCCGCATCGCTGCCCACGCCGACGTAGACGATCTCCACCGGTGCCGGCGAGGGGGGCGTCCCACTCGTCGTCGCCGTCACGATGATCGGCCCGCCGGTGAAGACGGTGTCGCTCGCCGTGCTGATCAGGCGGATGAAGAGCTCCAGCTGCTCCTCTGAGGACTCAACTTGCACGGTGAACGAGAGATCGAGCGCGGTGTCGCCGGCCGCAATCGGCACGATCGTGTCCAGCGCCAGCGTCCCGTCCGCCACCCGCGTCAGCGTGATGCGTGCATCCCGAAGCGGGACGATCCCCGATTGCTGACTGGAAAAGTCCGGGGCGAACGCGACGGCGCCCGGGACGGTCGTATTCGGTCCCGCCGCGTCATCGGCGCAACTGGTGATGAGTGCGGCTGCCGCCGTGCATGCGGCGAGGAGAGCAGCGGTCCCGAACCGGCGACCACGAGCGGGAGGATCCGAGGTCAGTCGAGTCACGTTCTTGCGCCGTCGTATTGTGAGAAAACGGTATGATGCAAGATTGCGTCCTGCCAAGATCGCGCAAGAGCACCCCTACCGCGAGTCCTCGGACACGCCGTGCCAATCGCTGTTGGATTGTCGCTACAGGATCAGTCGACGGCCTCCGGCACGCCGGTCTCCACCCACCGCATCTCGTTGGACATCACGCGCTGTGCTGTCCGAAACGTGTGCACGTCCTCGTTGTCGAAAAGCCGATCGAACCGTTCTTCGATAGTGCGCCGCGCCCGGCGGCAGAAGTTGTCGGCGAGATCGATCGCCGTGGCACTGCGGGCTCGGTCTTCCGGCGATTTGCTCAGTTCAAGTGACTGGGCTCGCGAGCATGTTGCCGTGATCGCGAACAACTCGGCACCGATCTCCACCAATCGGGCCAGCACCGCCTGGCGCCGCTCGAGTCCGGGCCCGAATCGGACGATCGCGTAAAAGAGCGACCGTGCGAGGCGCCGGGACGTGCGCTCGGCATAGCGCATGTGCCCCGCGAGTCGCCCGAACACCGCAAACCGCGGCCAGCGCCCCCAACCGAGCCAACGCGTCGGGTACCAAGCGGCATAGAAGAATGCTGCCCGGAGGAGCGCAGCGATCTTGGCGCCGACGGACGCGTCCGGATCGGCGATGGCCCCGGCAACCTTCAAATGCGTATCGACGACCTCGCGCGCGATGAAGAGCCGCATGATCTCGCTGGAACCCTCGAAGATCAGGTTGATGCGAAAGTCCCGCATCAATCGCTCGATCGGTTCCGGGCGTTCGCCGCGCGCCTTGAGACTCGCCTCGGTTTCGTACCCGCGGCCGCTGCGGATCTGCATCGCATCGTCGATGATCTGCCAGGCGCGCTCGGTGTTCCACATCTTCGCGATGGCGGCCTCGAGGCGGATGTCGAACTTGTTCTGGTCCGCCATCAGCGCCGCCAACTCGGCGAGCGATTCGAGCGCAAAGGTGTCCGCCGCCATCGCACCCAGCTTCTGGGCGATGGCGTCATGTTTCCCGATCGGTTTGCCCCACTGTACCCGCGCCTGGCTGAAGCGGCGGCACACGGCGAGACACGCTTTGGCCGTGACCGTCGCAGTGGCGGGAAGGGTGAGCCGGCCGGTGTTGAGCGTGATCAGCGCGAGCTTGAGGCCCTTGCCCTCACCCCACAGCACGTTCTCCTTCGGTACCCGAACGTTCGTGAACCGCATCAGCGCATTCTCGATGCCGTGCAGGCCCATGAATTCGCATCGATGCGTGACCTCCACGCCGGGCCAGGCACACTCTACGATGAACGCCGTGATCCGCTTGTCCGGTGTCCGCGCCATCACGATGATGATATCGGCCACCGTCCCGTTGGTGCACCACAACTTCTCACCGTTCAGGATGTACGCCGCACCGTCGTCGGTGAGCGTGGCCGTCGTCTGCATGCGGGCCGGATCGCTGCCGACGTCCGGCTCGGTGAGCGCAAAGCCGCTGATTGCTCCGGCTGCGAGGCGGGGCAGGTAGTGCGTCTTCTGCTCGGGTGTGCCGAAGAGCTTGAGGGGCTGCGGCACGCCGATCGACTGGTGTGCAGACAGCAGGACGCCAACCGAGCTCTCGTAACTCGTCGCCATGGCAACGGCCCGGTTGTAGACCGCCTGCGAAAAACCGAGCCCGCCGTATTCCTGCGGGATCTTGATGCCGAAACACCCGCGCTCCTTGAGCCCCGCCACGACGTGCGGCGGAATCTTGTGATCGCGATCGATGGCAATGGGATCGACATTGGCCCGAAGGAAATCCTCGAGGTCCGTGAGCCACGGCAGGGCGCGGGCCCACTCCGCGGCAGGCACGTCGGGGAACGGGTAGATCAGCTCGAGGTGCATCCGCCCGTTGAAGAGTTCTTTGACGAAACTCGGCGCCGTCCACTCGGTCTGGCGTGCATCCTCGGCAACGCGGCGTGCTTCGCGCTCGGTGACGCCGCGAGCGTCGGACGGTTGGGGTGCGTCTGATGCGACCGATGTCATGCCGAGCCCCACGCGAGCGAAGGAAGCGAAACGGCACCTCACTTGGAGAATGCCGTGAGGTGTTCGGGTGTTCCAAGAATATACCCTGTGCAACCATTTCGGTCCTGAAGCACGGTGCGGTTGCGGAAGCGCTTGCGGGCAAGCAACATTGGGCGGTTCTGGATGCGAGATGATACTGATGCGACGAGCCTTTGCGGCGATCACGATTGGTTGGATAGTGGCGACGGTGCCGTCCGTCGCCCTGGCGCAGGGTCGTCCCCTGACCATCGAGGAGTTCATCGGTCTGGACCGCGTGTCCGAGCCCCAGATCTCCCCGGACGGGCGATCGGTCGTGTACACCCTCACCACAACCGATCTGGACGAGAACGCAAGCGCATCCGATCTGTGGATGGTGACCGGCGACGGCGGCGAGCCCCAACGCATTTCGGATCGACGGTACGGTGGTCGCTCGGCACGGTGGTCTCCGGACGGGACGGAGATTGCGTACATCACGACCCGCGGCGGTTCGCCCCAGATTCGCGTCTATCGGCCGGCGGGACGCCGGTCACGCCAGCTCACCGACCTTCCTGCCGGCGTGGACGGTGTCATCTGGGCACCGACTGGGGAGCACCTGGCCTTCGTGTCGGACGTCTATTCGGTTTGCCCGGACGAGACGTGCAATAGCATGCATCGCGAAGCGGATACGGCGAACCCGTCCGCCGCGCGCATCTACGACGAATTGCTCTACCGGCACTGGAGTGCGTGGGAGGATGGACTCCGGAGCCACCTCTTCGTGATCTCGGCGAGCGGCGGGGATCCCGTCGATGTATTGGCCGGCCAGGACTTCGACGTACCGGTGCCGCCCTTCGGGGGCTCCGGCGACTACGCGTTCATGCCGGACGGCGAGCAGTTGGTCTTTACCACGAAAGTCGGCACTGACCAGGCCTGGCATACGAACACCGACATCTACATGGTCGACCGCGAGGGCGGAGAGATTCGCAACCTCACCGCGTCGCTGCCGGGAGGCGATCAGCACCCGGTGCCGTCCCCCGACGGCACGAGCATCGCGTTCCTTTCGCAGGAGCGCGCGGGCTTCGAGTCCGATCGCTGGCGCATACTCGTCCTGGATGTGGCGTCTGGTGCTACCCGTGAGGTGACCCGACGCTTCGACCGGTCCGTGAACACCATGGCGTGGACGCCGGACGGCGCGGGCATGATCTTCACGGCGCAGGACAAGCACCGCAATGCCGTGTACTACGCGAGCCTCGACGGACGCATCGAACAGCGTCTGGCCTGGGGGAACACCACGCACGTGTCGATGGCGGCCGATGGGTCGACGCTGGCATTCGTCAACGATGCCATCGATCGGCCCGGGCAGGTCTTCGTGTGGAGTCTCGAGACCGGTGGGACCCCCCAGCGAATCACCGACGTGAACGCGGCCGTGCTCGACTCCGTCACCATGCATCCCGCCGAGCAGATTTCGTGGGTCGGTGCGGGCGGGCAGACAGTCCACGGCATGATGGTGAAGCCCCCGCAGTTCCGTACCGGAGAGCGGTATCCGCTCGTGGTGATGATCCACGGCGGTCCGCAGGGAGCGTGGCTCGACAACTTCCACTCGCGGTGGAGTGCCCAGATGTTCGCGATTGGCGGCTACGCGGTCGCGTTGCTGAACCCGCGTGGATCCACCGGATTCGGTCAGCGGTTCACCGACGAGATTTCGAAGGACTGGGGCGGTCGCGTGTTCACGGACATCATGGCCGGCGTGGAGCAGGCGGCCCGTTTCCGCTACGTGGACTCGACGCGCATTGCCGCCGCGGGCGGTTCCTACGGCGGGTACATGGTGAACTGGCTCAACGGGAACGCGGACCGATTCGATGCGCTGGTGTCCCACGCCGGCCTGTTCAACCTCACCTCCATGTACGGTGCCACCGAGGAACTCTGGTTCCCCGAGTGGGAATTCGGCGGCCCGCCGTGGGAGAACAGCACCTACTACGAGCAGTGGTCGCCGCACCGGTTCGCCCAGAACTTCGAAACGCCGACGCTGGTGATTCACGGGGCGCTCGACTACCGCGTTCCCGACACCGAGGGATTGCAGATGTTCACCGCGCTGCGGCGACAGGGCGTGCCGGCCCGTCTGCTCTACTTTCCCGATGAGGGACACTGGGTCGGCAAGCCGCAGAACCGTCGCGTGTGGTGGACGGAGGTCCACGCGTGGCTCGATCGCTACCTCAGTGCCGACAGTCCCGTCCCCTGAGCGCGCGCGGGGTTGCGGGCGTGACGTATATTGGCTGGTGAGATGACCGCCAAGGCCGAAGCTGCACTGTATCCGTCACGCTCCGGTGCCGGGGCGCTCCTGGCTCGTCGCGTGTATGCCCGCGTACGACAGCCGGTGTTGGTGGTCGGTGTGACGCCGGGTGGGGTCGAGGTCGCGGCCAGCGTCGCGCAGGGGCTCCAATGTCACTTCGACGTGGTGGTCGCGGGGAACGTGCGGCTCGAGGGCTTGGGGATCATCGGAGCGGTGGCGGAGGATGGGGACGCCGTACTCGATCCCGGGTTCTCTCCTCGGTTCGGTGTGATGGAAGCGCTGGAAGAGGCGATCGGCAAGGCGCGGCGAGCCGTGAAGTCGGAACGCCTCCTGTTCCGTGGTCAGCGCCCGTTGCGCTCACCCGAGGGGATGTCGGTCGTGGTCGTGGACGGCCAAATCACAGCGCCGTGGAAGGCGCTTGCCTCCGCCGAGGTCATGCGGCAGCTCGGCGCGGAGTCGGTAGCCATCACCGCCCCGGTGAGCACGAAAGCCGTGCAGGAGCTGTTGCTTGCGAGACGCATCGACTTCATCTGTCCGTCCATTCTCCTCGATCCGGGGGGGCATTCTCAACCGTTCGGCGATCCGCAGGACCCGAGCGCCGAGCGGCTGCGTAGCATCGTCGTCGCACGCGAGGCAGCCTAGCCTGACATTTCTCGTTCTGCTGCTGCTCCTTGTTGGGGCCGTCCCCGCCGGAGCGCAGCTGGCCCCACCGTCCACGGGTGGGGCTCCGGCGCTCGACCAATTGCTCCAACAAATCGGCGAACACCGTCGCGTCCTGATGATCGGTGCGCATCCGGACGACGAAGACACGCGGCTCCTCACGCTGTTGGCACGGGAGTACGGGATGGAGGTCGCCTACCTGTCGCTCACGCGTGGCGACGGCGGCCAGAACCTGATCGGTCCGGAGTTGGGCGTGGGGTTGGGCCTGTTGCGTTCGCGTGAGCTGGAAGCTGCGCGCGGCATCGACGGCGCCCGGCAGTACGTGACGCGGGCGTTCGATTTCGGGTACACGCGATCGCTCGACGAAGCGATGGCGCGATGGCCGACGGATTCGGTATTGAAGGACGCCACGCGCATCGTGCGGCGCTTCCGACCCCACGTGATCGTGTCGGTGTTCACCGGCACGGAGCAAGACGGGCACGGCCAGCACCAGGCAGCAGGATACGTGGCGCACCAGGTGTTCGATCTCGCCGGTGATCCGAACAGGTTCCCGGAGCTCCTCACCGAGGAGGGGCTCCAGGTGTGGGAGCCACGCAAGCTCTACAGGGGAAGCTGGTTCCGTCGGGACTCGACGTCGGTGGTGCTCAACGCCGGCGGCATCGACCCGCGCGACGGGCGGACCTTCCACCAGATCGCGATGGCGAGTCGAAGCCAGCACTCGTCGCAGGACATGGGACAGCTGCAGGAGATCGGCCCCCGGGAGTCGGCCGTCACGCCGGTGCGCGATCGTACGGGTGCGGGGATGGCGATGCTGTTCGCCGGACTGCCGCGCGAAGCCAACTGGGTGACGGCGGCGGTCGATTCGCTGCGCGATGCCGTGAGTGCGCCAAGACTCGCGGACGCGCTTCCCGCTCTCAACGAGATCCTCCGCCGGATGCGGGCGGAAGGCACGGAGGCGCGACGCGATTCGCTGGTGAGCCGAGCGGTGCTCGTCGCAGGACACGTGGTGGTCGACGCGACAGCCGACCAGGAGCACCTCGTGCCCGGCACCGAGATAACCGTGCGCGTGCACGTGTACAATGCCGGTCGGCATGAGGCGCGCGTGCGCCGGCTCGGCGTGCGGGTGCCGCACGGGTGGGACCGCGTGGGTGATGACGAACCCGTGCGGCTGGCCTCCGGCGAGGAGCTCGAGCGCACCTTCACGGTTCAGGTTCCGGCAACCGCGTCGCCGACGCAGCCCTACTTCCTGCGCAGGGCTCGCCACGGCGATATGTACGACTGGTCGGATACCGAGCCTGCGGTGCGCGGGATGCTCTTCGACGCGCCAGCGTTCGTTGCGGACGTCGAGATGACGATCGATGAAGGCCCCGCGGTGCATGCGCTCCGGGAAGTCACGTTCCGGTACAACGATCAGGCCGTCGGTGAGATTCGCCGTCCGCTGATGGTCGTGCCCAGGGTGGGCGTCCGTCTCGAGCCGACACTCCTCGTCTGGTCGAGCACGGGACCCCGCGAGACCGACATGACGGTCGAGCTCACCCACTTCACGGCGGACTCCACACGGGGATCGGTGGCGCTGGACGTCGATGGGTGGGCGGTGTCTGCCGCTCAGCCGTTCGCGTTCGGTCGCAACGGGGAGACACGGACAGCGGTCTTCCGAGTCGAGCGGCCCGAGGATGCAGTAGGTGGGACGGTGGCGGTGCGGGCCCGGGTGACCGCGGACGACGGCAGCCCGTTCGACAGCGACGTGCGCACGATCGATTACCCGCACGTGCGCCCGACGCAGTGGCTGCGCGAAGCGCAGGGCACGATCCGGCTGGCGCCAATCGAGCTCCCCGCGGTGGCGTCGGTCGGCTATATCCGCGGCGCGTCGGACCGTGTCCCGGAAGCGCTGAAGGCCGTTGGCCTTCCGGTGGAGATCCTCACGGAGGATGTGCTGGCTACCGGTGACCTCGCGGCCTACGACGTGATCGTTGTCGGGCCCCGCGCGTACGAGACCGACGAGGCACTGCGCCGCCATAACGATCGGCTCCTGGCCTACGCGCACGCCGGCGGTCACGTTGTTGTGCAGTACCAGCAACGCCAGTTCGCTGAAGGGGAGTATGCGCCCTTCTTGCTGGGGATTCCGCGGCCGACGGCACGCATCACGGACGAGTACGCACCGGTGCACGTGCTGGAGCCGAACCACCCGATCTTCCGGAACCCGAACGCCATCGGGTCCGCCGATTGGGACGGTTGGATCCAGGAACGAGGACTGTACTTCGGCGATCCATGGGGAGACGAATTTACGCCGCTGTTGGAGATGACCGACCCCGAGGGGAATGACCTCCGTGGCTCGCTCCTCGTGAGCCGGTACGGCGCGGGCACGTACGTGTATGCTGCGCTGAGTTTCTTCCGGACGATTCCGGCGGGGGTGACGGGGACATATCGCCTGTTCATGAATCTGCTCGCCTGGACAGGCGATGAGTGATCGGCCGCGACCCGAGGTCCTTCCCGCATGAAGCGCCTGTCGGTGCTCATGGCCGCAGCGTTCGTGGACATGCTGGGGTTCGCAATGGTCTTCCCGCTCCTGCCGTTTTACGCATTGCGGCTGGACGCAGCGGAGTGGGTGATCGGGTGGATGATCGCGAGCTTCTCGGTCATGCAGCTCGCGTCTTCGCCGCTGTGGGGTCGCCTCTCCGACAACGTTGGTCGGCGCTCGTCGATCCTCTTCGGTCTCGGCATGTCCGCAGTGGCGTTCGTGATCTTCGGGTTCGCCACCAGTGTGTGGATGCTGTTCCTGTCGCGGATCGTGCAGGGCGTCGGGGCAGGGACGACCGGCGTGCTCCAGGCGTACGTGGCCGACGTGACCGAGCCGAAGGACCGGGCGAAGGCGCTCGGGTGGCTCTCGGCCGCGACCGGGGCCGGGGTGATGATCGGCCCCGCCATTGGATCGCTCGCATTTGGGTGGGGGCACGCGGCGCCAGGCATCGTGGCGGCCGCGCTCTGCCTCGTGAACATCGTGTTTGCGTGGCGGTGGCTTCCGGAGTCACGGCCCGAGCAGGATCGCCTGCGCGCGGAGGGCGGTGCAGCGCCCCCGCGAACGATTCGCACGATGATGCTCGAGGTCCTGCATCACCCCGGTGGCGACGTTCCACGGCTCGTCTGGATCTACGCCGGCGGCATGCTCGGGTTCATGTCGATGACGGGCGTGCTGGCGCTCTACCTGGCGAGCGACTTCGGCGTCACTGAGGAGTCGATCTTCATTTTCTTCGTGTACGTTGGCGCGATCGGGGTGTTGATGCGCGCGGTGTTGCTGGGCCGGCTCGTCGACTGGCTGGGTGAGGTGCGGTTGATGCGGTGGGGGGCGGCGTTGCTCACGGCGGGGCTCTTCTGCATCCCGATCCCGCGCACGCTTGCCCCTCTCTGGCTCATCCTGGCACTCGTGCCGATCGGTACCGCCTGTCTCTTCCCGGCAGTATCGGCGCTCATCTCACACCGGGCGGCGCACAACGAGCTCGGGCAGACGTTGGGCGTTCAACAGGCCTTCGGCGGTATCGCGCGGGTGATTGCCCCGATCTGGGCGACGGCCGCGTTCCAAGGCCTGGGGGTCGGCATTCCGTTCTATCTGTCCGGGGTGGCCGTCGCCCTCGTGTGGTTCGGAACGCTTGGCGTGCGGCGTCAGGTACCCGTCCTGGGCACCGTCATCACCGGCGAACACCCCATCTAGCCCGGATACGCCAGCGACCGACCTACTCGCGGTCCATCCCGTCGTACACCACGTTGCCTCCCAAAACCGTCATCACCACACGGGTGTCCAGGATACGCTCGGGTGCGACCGTCATGATGTCCTGATCGAGGACGACGAAGTCGGCGTACTTCCCCGGGCTGAGGGAGCCGGCCACGTCCTCCATGAATGCCGCGTACGCAGGCCAGATCGTCACGCTTCGCAAGGCTTCCTGCCGCGTCGTGCGCTGGTGCGGGAACCACCCGCCTGCCGGCCACCCGTTCTCGTCCTGCCGGGTGACGAACGCCTTGAACGAGATCAGCGGGTTCGGGGACTCGACCGGGAAATCGGATCCGTTCGGGATCACGACACCGGAGTTGAGGAGCGTGCGCCACGCGTACGCCCCCTGCACGCGAGACCATCCGAGCCGATCGATCGCCCAGTACATGTCACTCGTCTGGTGGCTGCCCTGCATGGACGGGATCACGTCCAGCTCAGCGAAACGCGGCAGATCCTGGAAATGCACGATCTGCGCGTGCTCGACGCGGAATCGATGGTCGGCGACCGGATGCTCCGCAAGTGCCGACTCGAAGGCGTCGAGCGCGATGCGATTTGCCCGATCGCCGATAGCGTGCACGTTCACTTGGAAGCCGTGCGCGAGGCCCTGGATGGCGATCTCCCGAATCTCGTCCGTCGTCGCGATCACGAGACCGCTGAAGTCGGGTTCGTCCGCGTAGGGCTCGATCAGCGCGGCCCCGCGACTCCCCAAGGCCCCGTCCGCCACCACCTTGATGGACCGCAGCCAGATGCGACCGTCGTGCAACGCGTGTGCGGGCCCCCGATCCAGATAGTAGGGCAGGGTGAGACTGTCGTCGGATATCATGACGTAATTGCGGAGATCGTACGTGCCCGCAGCGGCGAGTTGCTCGTACAGCGTGATGATCTCGCGGTCGACTCCCGCGTCGTGGATGCCCGTGAGCCCCACGCGATTCGCTTCGGCGATCGCCGCACGGATCGCCTGCTCGTTTTCGGCCTCCGACGGCTCGGGGATGACCTCGTTGATCACATTGCGCGCGCGATCGATCAACACCCCCGTTGGGTTACCGTCGGTGTCGCGAATGAACCGGCC
>JBDHJO010000288.1:0-2663 GCA_039586875.1 Gemmatimonadota bacterium
GGGAGATTAACTTTGTCGCCCGTCCCGCAGCGGGGCGGCAGAGGACGTGTGTAATCCGATGATACGAGTCCGTGCGGTGGCCCCCGAATCCCTCGGGGCAGAACTCGGGATCGAACCTGGGTTCGAACTGCTCTCGGTCAATGGCCGGGAGCTTGACGACTTCCTCGATTGGGAGTTCCACACGGGCGACGCCCATGTGGTCGTGGCAGCGCGCGCGCCAGACGGCCAACCCTACGAGTTCGACGTGATCCGGCCCGAAGGCACGTTCTTCGGGTTGGAGTTCGAGCCACCAAGTATCCGCCGATGTGCGAATCGGTGTGACTTCTGCTTCGTGGACGGCCTGCCGGAGGGGCTCCGCGCGCCCTTGTACGTCCGAGACGACGACTACCGACTCTCGTTTCGGTACGGGAACTTCGCGACACTCACAAACCTCAAGCCGAAAGATATTGATCGGATCGTCGAGTACCGACTGAGTCCGCTCTACGTTTCCGTCCATGCGACGGATCCGATCGTTCGTCGCCGCCTCCTTCGCAACCCCCGTGCGCCGTCCATTCTCCCGCAGCTCGCCGACTTCGCCGATGCGGGGATCAGGTTCCACACGCAGGTCGTGTTGCAACCCGGCGTCAACGATGGGCCGGTACTCGAGCGCACGCTCACGGACCTGTACGCGCTCGGTGACGCCGTGCTGTCGGTATCGGTCGTACCGGTTGGTCTCACGGAGTACTCCAAGGTGCATCTCGTGCGGGAGCCGACAGCCGAGGAGTGCGGCGAGGCGATCGCCATCGTGGAGCGTTGCGCGGAGCGCGCGGCCGTCGAGCGGGGCTGCCGATGGGCCTACGGGTCAGACGACCTCTATCTCGTTGCGGGCCACCTGCTTCCTTCCGCGGAGGCCTACGACGGATTTGAGCAGGTCGAAAACGGCGTCGGGGCGGTACGCTTTCTCGAGGAAGCGGTGCGCACGGCGGCAGACAACATTCCGAATCTGCGCGGGCGACGAATAGGGATCGTGACGGGAACGGGGATGGCTCGGCTGATGCCGCTGGTGATCGACACGCTCTCCAATCTTACCGGGGCGACGTTCGAGCTGCTCGTCGCCGAGAACACGCTGTTCGGGCCGTCGGTCACGTCGGCGGGGCTCCTGCCGGGCCGCGACGTGTTGCGGGCGCTCGAGACACCGACGGTCGACGTCGCTCTGCTGCCCGCCGAAGCGGTCAACGACCAGGGGCAGTTCCTCGACGACATGGGATGGCGGGATCTCAGCACCACCGCGCCGGTGCCCGTTCGACTCTCGACTGATTTTGCCGATGCGCTGACCGACGCGGAGTTCTTCGGATGAAGCGCGCCACCGTCGCCATCGTCGGTCGGCCGAACGTGGGCAAGTCGACGCTCTTCAACCGGATTGCCGGCGGGCGCCGGGCCATCGTCGACGATCGCCCGGGGGTGACCCGCGATCGGAACTTCGCTACGGCCGATTGGAACGGGCGGGCGTTCTGGCTAGTGGATACGGGGGGATGGAGTACCGAGCAAGACGTGGTGCATGCGGGCATCCGCAACCAGATCGAAGTCGCGATCGCCGAGGCGGACGTGATCGTGTTGGTGGTCGATACGATCGCGGGCACGCACCCGGTGGATCAGGAGGTCGCCGCATTGCTCCGACGGCACGCGACCCGGGTCATCGTTGCTGCCAACAAGGCGGACGAACTCGCGCAGGACACGTCGCATCACGAGTTCCATGCGCTTGGGCTTGGGGCGCCGCAGCCGGTGTCGGCCGCGACGGGGCGGGGAAGCGGCGACCTGCTCGATCGGATCGTTGCGCTGCTTCCCAGCGACGACCATCCCGAGGAGGAGGCCGGCATCCAAGTGGCCGTGCTGGGACGACCCAACGTCGGCAAGTCCAGCCTGGTCAACAGGTTACTCGGCCAGGAACGGTCCATTGTCTCACCCGAGGCCGGCACCACGCGGGACGCGATCGACTCCCCCTTGCGGTATCACGGTGAAACTCTCAACTTCATTGATACCGCGGGGTTACGGAAGCGAGCGAAAGTAGAGGATGAGATCGAGTTCTACTCGACCCTGCGGACGGAACGTGCCATCGAGCGGGCGACGGTGTGTGTGGTGGTGGTCGATGCGTCGCTCGGCATGCATGTCCAGGACCTCAAGATTGCGCAGAAGGCGTGGGATCGGGGTCGTGGATTGATCGTGGCCGTGACGAAGTGGGATCTGGTCGAGGACAAGGACGCCACGACCGCGGTGCGCGGCGAGCGGGAACTGAAGGACCGAGCGCGCTTCTTACGCGCCGTGCCGTTCTTGTACGTCTCGTCACTGACCGGGTTGCGGGCACGGACCGTGTTGGATGCCATCGTGACGGTGGCGCGCGAGTTGGAGAGGCGCGTGCCGACGGCTGAGGTCAACCGGGTCCTGGAGGGATTGTCGAGTCGCAGTCAGCCGCCGCAGCAGGGCGGACGTGAAGTCAAGCTGTTCTACGGATCGCAGATCGGGCAGCGACCCCCGACGTTTGCGCTCATTGCCAACGAGCCTGATGCGATTCCGGAAGGGTATCGGCGATACCTCGAGAACGGCTTCCGTGATGCCTGGGGATTCCAGGGGGTACCGATGCGCCTCAAGCTACGCAAGCGCAGACAGACGCGTCGATGACCGTGCCA
>JBDHJO010000087.1:0-11194 GCA_039586875.1 Gemmatimonadota bacterium
ACCCGCTCGAGGATATCCGCAACACGGAGACCGTGGAGCTCGTGATGCTCAACGGCCGCTTGTATGATGCGGGGTCGCTTCGTGAGTTCGGGAATGACACGCGAGACGCTCCGATCTTGTGGTGGGAGCGACGGCCGGCCCGGGCGCCGGCGAACGACGCCCCATAACCTCGCCGGTGGGGGGGAGGCTCAGGCCAGCGGCTCAGCTCCCGTGATGGCGATCGCGCGGTCGACATCACCGGCGACGGTGTTTCGCTTCACGCGAAACGTGCCCTTACGCCCGTCGCCCAACGTGATGGTGTAGGTATGTCCGGCTGTCAGGGCGGTCAGTTGTGTGGCCGTGATCGTCCCGTACCAGCCGGGTCCGCCCTCCTGCACTTCGATGAGGACCCGGACGTCGTCGGCGATCGGCGAGCCGTCCTCATTGCAGATGGTGCACTGGTAGAAGGGCATAGGTCATCTCCATGGCAATTCGAACGGTTGACTCGAATGGACATCGGCCAAGGCTGGTTGTCACGCTTCAGTCGTGCTGGTTCGAGATCGTACTAGTCCTAGCGCCCTCGCCCGCGACCCCGGCGGAGCCGGATCGAGCGTCCCGGCGGGGCAGGGGGGTCCTCCCGCTCCTTCGGTTGAACAGGGGCCACCGCCGGTTCGAACGCCGGCAACACGTGCCGCTGGAAGTTCTGGCCGATGAGTTTCTCGACCCCACGCATGAGGAACCACTCGTGCGGTGACAGGAGCGTGAGCGCCAGGCCCTTGGCACCCGCGCGGGCTGTCCGGCCCACCCGGTGGATGTAGACCTCCGGGTCCTCCGGTACCTCGTAGTTGACGACCATGGCGACGTCGTCCACATCAATGCCGCGGGCAGCCACGTCGGTCGCTACGAGGATCCTCGTCTTCCCGTCGCGAAACTGATCGAGCGCCCGATTGCGGAGCGCCTGCGTCATGCCGCCGTGTAGGGCCTGGGCCCGGATACCTTCATGCCGGAGATGGCGCGCCAGTTTGTCCGTACCGTGTTTGGTGCGCACAAAGATCAGCACGCGGCCGTCGGGCGGCACCTGCTCCAGCAGGTGTGCCAGCGCTCCGCGCTTGTCCGCCCAGTCCACGGCCACGATCATGTGCTCAATCCCCTCTGCCGCCTCCGCCCGCCGGCCGATCTCGACTGCCGCGTGGTCCTGCATGGCCCGGCGGGCCAGGCGATCGACGTCCACCGAGATCGTCGCCGAGAACAGCATGGTCTGTCGCTCCCGCGGGATTTCGGCAATGATCTTGTGGACGTCGGGGGCGAACCCCATGTCGAGCATGCGGTCGGCTTCGTCGAGGACCAGCACCTCGACCGCGGAACTGTCGAAGTGCCCGCGCCGCATGTGGTCGAGCAGGCGCCCCGGGGTGGCGACGACGATGTCCACACCCTCTCGCAGTGCCCGCGTTTGCGGCTCCATCCCGACACCACCGTAGATCGCGACGGCGGTGATTCCGGTGTACTTCCCGTACGCCTCGGCGCTCGTGAGCACCTGCTCGGCGAGCTCCCGCGTCGGCACCAGGATCAGCGCCCGCAGCGTACCTGCCGAGCCAGGGGAGAGGCGTTGCAGGATCGGCAGCAGAAACGCTGCCGTCTTGCCGGTGCCGGTCTGGGCGGATCCAACCACGTCCCGTCCTTCGAGCGCTACGGGAATGGCTTCCTGTTGGATGGGCGTCGGGGCTGTGTAGCCCTCGTCACGCACGGCCCGTACGAGTACTGCGTTCAAGCCGAGTGCCGTAAAGGCGCATTCGTCGTGCAAAAGCTGCTTCCTCTTCCTTAAAGCGAATACAGGCCGGCGACACCGTGTCGGCGGTCAGCGTCATTCGCGTTGTCTGAACCTTTGGAGAGAAGCGGCGCCGTGCGGCGTGCCGGTCCCTATCCTGAGCCGGGGACCGTCCTGTAAAGGGGGGGATACCAGCTCGCGGTTCACTGCTAAGCCCTGGAAGTATAACACGAAGCGGCCTTCGGCGCAGGGCCCACCCCTTCCGCCCATGCCCGCGAGAGGTTAGCTTCACGACCGGTACACGCCACAGCGGTACCCCAGGGGCACGAGCGATGAACGGGCGGGAATCGGCGTTATCGCGCAGGTTCCCGCTTGTGTTGTATCTTGGACAACCCCGCCGGTGGGGACAGCAGGTCAGTTCGGACCGGCAGCGCGACGCGGGCGCCTTCACCGCGAGCACGATGCACGATCGGTTGGTACGGATACCCGGACTCCGACGTACATCAGCACTGGAACACAACAGGAGTAGGGCAATGCGTATCAACGGTACCGTCAAGTGGTTCAACGACAGCAAGGGCTTCGGCTTCATCACGCGCGACGACGGCGAGAAGGATTGCTTCGTCCACCACACCGCCATCCAGGGCACCGGCTTCAAGTCGCTGCGCGAAGGTGAGCGGGTCGAGTTCGACGTGGTGCAGGGGCAGAAGGGGCCGGCGGCGGAGAACGTGACTCGGCTGGACGCGTAAGCTGCAGCGCGTTTCGGTACAACCTGGTGGGGTCACCACGGCGTTGGCCGGGGTGTCCCCACTTGCGTTTTGTTCCCGCTAGGGAAGGGAAGTGGTGTCCATGGAGGTGATCCTGACTGACCAAGACCGCGTCGACTGGGCGATCAAGCATTTCCGCCGTCAAGTCCAGCGGTCGGGCATTCTGCAGGATCTTCGGAAGAAGCGTTATTACGTGAAGCCCAGCATGGCAAGACGCATCAAGGAGGCAGCTGCCCAGCGGCGGCGCCACCGTGCCAAGCGACGATTCCGGTAGAAGCCGGGTCGACGACACGCGACCGGTAGGGAGGATCAGGTGCGACCACTCCGCATAGGCATCATCGACCTCGTGACCAAGGGGCCGACCTCGACATTGTGGGCGCGGCTGATGCACGCGAACTTCGCCAGCATCATGCCCCAGGTCTTGGCGGCGTGGTGTGAGGAAGACGGACATGACGTCAGCTTTGTGTGCTATACCGGGCTGGAGGACCTCGCCAACGAGCTTCCCAGCGATGTCGACGTGGTGTTCATTGGCTCGTTTACGCAGGCCGCGCAGCTGTCCTATGCCTTGAGCGCCCTGTTCCGGGCCAAGGGCGCGGTGACCGTGCTCGGCGGGCCGCATGCACGCTGCTACCCGGAGGATGCCCGGAAGTATTTCGACTACGTCATGGGCTTCACGAATCGCGAGCTGGTCCGGGAGGTCCTGCGGGACAGGGAGCCGCACCGGCCGCTCGGCCTGCACCTGGAAGCCGACCGGCAGCCCGAGAGCCTGCCTGGAGTGCGCGCACGCTGGAAGTTCGTCGAGCAGACCATGGCCAAGGCGCCGATCATCAAGATCGTCCCGATGATCGGAAGCCTGGGCTGCCCGTACACGTGCAGCTTCTGCATCGACTCCGAGATCCCCTACCAGCCGCTCGACTTCGACATTCTCAAGGACGACCTCACGTTCCTGCAGGAGAAGTACCGTCGGCCGCGCGTGGCGTGGCACGATCCGAACTTCGGTGTACGGTTCGACGACTACATGGGCGCGATCGAGGAAGTCGTGGCACCGGATTCGATCGATTTCATTGCCGAGAGCAGTCTGTCGCTCCTGTCGGAGGACCGGCTGAAACGGCTGTCACGCAACGGGTTCAAGGCCATTCTGCCCGGGGTGGAGTCGTGGTTCGATCTCGGGAACAAGTCGAAGACCGGGAAGAACGAGGGGCTGGCGAAGGTCCACCGGGTGGCCGATCACGTCGCGACCATCCAGCGCCACATTCCGTATATCCAAACCAATTTCGTCCTCGGCCTCGACAGCGATGCCGGACCGGAGCCCTTCGAGCTGACGAAGAAGTTCGTCGACCTGGCACCGGGAGCGTTCCCAGGCTATTCGCTCTTATCCGCGTTTGGCCGGGCGGCACCCCTGAACCTGGAGTACCAGAAGGCCAATCGGGTGCTCGCCTTCCCGTTCCATTTCCTGAATAACAATCACGCCATGAACGTGAAACCGGCCAATTACGAGTGGCCGGAGTTCTACGATCACGTCATCGATCTCACGAAGCACAGCGTCTCGTGGAAGGCCATCGCTGCTCGGTTCCGGGCGATCAAGGGGACGATCCCCCGGTGGATGAACGTGGTCCGTGCCATCTCGTCCGAGGGGTTTGGGCGCATCAAGTTCTACAGCGAAGTCCGAAACCTGTTGGTCACGGACCGCCGGTTCCGCGACTACTTCGAGGGCGAGAGCCACGTGCTGCCGGCGTTCTACCGGGACCGCGTGCGGCGTGACCTCGGCCCGTTCTGGGATTGGCTTCCCGCGGGTGCACTCGAGCACGATCCGAACGCGTATCTCAAGGCCAGCGTGCAGGCCGCACCGGTGGTGCAGTTGTCGCGCGCGACCGCCTGACCAACCTCATCGACGTGTAGAGCGCAACGAGCGCGTCCGCAAGCCGGACGCGCTCGTTTGATTTTCGCACGCGTGATGCGTGCGGTCAGGGCACGATGAACTGCACGACCAGTTCGGTCATGTCCCACTGCAGTTGGAGCACGCCCCCAGCGCCCTCCGCGGACGCCGTGATCGTGAAGGCCTCGACCGGACCCGGCAGCGGCCGGGCGGTGAGGTGCACGCGACCGAGATCGTGGGCCGGATCGCGGGCCGTCCCGGTGATGTCGGTCTCCGTGTTGACGATGAGTACGCCGCCGCCTGCTTCGGGGATCGAGAACAGGGTGTAGGTACCCGCAGGCACGGCGAGCGCGTCGTCACCGGATCCGAGGATCAGGTCTCGGTCGGTCGTGAAGTGCGTCGCACGATTTGCCCCCGTGCGCCATACCTTCCCGAAGGGGACGAGCGTCCCCCAGATCTCTCGGCCGCGCTTGGACGGCGTCCCCCAGTCGAGCGTGATCGTCGCGCCCGCCACCTCGACTTCCGCAGCGCCACGGCCCGACAGCGCGCCAAAGCTCCGTCCGGCGGCGTCCGCAGCAGCCCAGGCGTTGGCGATCGGGGCGAGGTCGAGCCACGTGCCGCGCTCGACGGTGAGCTTCCGCGTCGTTGCCGAGGCGTCGAGCTTGACGAGCCGCCCGATCCCGTCGACCGTCACCCGCATCGTGCCTCGCGTCGGGTGGGTGATCGTCATCGCGTCGGGCCCGATATCGCCGGCGCGGAACGGCACGAGGCGAGTGCCGGAAAGCAGCGGGACCTCGGCGTCCGTCGTCTGCCCAGCCCGGAGCCGCATCAACACGATCTCGAACGGCCAGTGCACCATGTCGATGAACGGCAGGGCCGCGACATCCGCTGCAACCGTAACGCGGCCCTCCCCGTCGGGCCCTCGGCGCATGATCTGCAGCGAATCGCCGAGGCGGACCACCGTCATCCGGCCGAGCTCGTTGGCGTCGGATCCGGCGCTCCGCGTGACGGCGTCCAAGCGCGTCATCCCGCCTTCATCGGACAGGGTCATCGCGTATGCGGTCCGACGGGCAGTCGGCGTGCGCAGCAGAACCTCGGCCTCGATCCGGCCCGCGGTGCGCACGAAGCGCTCGACGGCGAGTGTGTCCGCGCCGAGTCGTGTGATCAGCGAGGCACTATCCGCCTGCGCCTCCGCAGTCGCCGGGGCGAGCAGGGTCACTACGACGAGCGTGAGAAGGAAGCGACGTGGCATGAGTCTACCTCTGGCGGTGGGGTCCGCGATGATAGGTGGAGTGACGGGCAGCCGTCAAGGAGGTACCACGTCCAGGTGCGAATGTCGAGGGCGCTAGTCTGCGTGTCGTCTGCGTCCATCTGATTGGGCGATGGCGACGAGGTCGCCAGGCACACGCGCGACAAAGTCAGGCGTGGTCTTCCAGCTTGCACATTCATCCGGATCGACGAATGAGGCCGCCACGCTCTGGACCGTGACCGGCACGCCGCGCGCAGCGAGTACATCGTGTGCATTCTGTGCACAGCGGACGTCGGTTTCGTGATCGCCAACGTACAGCACACGCCCTTCGGCCATATCCGTCAACGACTCAATGCACGCGACGAGCCCATCGGGCGCGGGCTTCTGGCGATCGAGTGGTACACCGTCGTACCCGATGACGAATCCGAAGTGTTCGGCGAGCGCGGCCTGTTCGAGGGCGCGTTCGATCTGATCTTTCGCGTTTTGTGACACGATGCCGTGGGGAACCGCACCGAGCGCATCGAGGACGTCGGGGATGCCGTCGAACGGCGCTGCCGGTGTGTCGTCGCTGAGTTGGTATTCGCTCCACAGCATACCGACGCGATCGGTTTCTGTTTCGGAGAACCCGAACTCGTGCCGGTACAGATCCCGCCAGTTCACGTACTGGCGATTGACCATGCTGTAGTGTGCCAGCGTGGTGAGGGCCGGTATGTCGTCGGCGGGTCGACCGGTGACGTCGGCCATGAGACGACGCACCACGCTGAAGTTGCGCTGGCGGGTGTCGACGAGGGTGCCGTCGAAGTCCCAGATGACGGCAGTGAGAGGCAGTGGAGCCATGTGGGTCTCGGTCGGGGTGGGAGGTGGTCGGACGCGCAATCTGGTGCAGTGCCCACGCGAGTGCAAGACGTGGTGGAGCAGAAGGAACGGGCCGGGGAGTGATTACTCCCCGACCCAAACCACCGAACTTCGGGCGTGGTCAGTTGAACATGTACCGAACGCCCAGTTGGATCTGCCAACGTGACAGCAAGCTCGGGTCCGTGACGTAGGTCGTACTCGGCCCGGTGAAGTTGAAGTGTGGTACCCCGCCCGCATCGATCTGCGTCAACGTGAGCGGGGAAGTAGCTGCAGGGCTTGCCACCTTCCGGATGCCCCAACTCGAGTTGAACAGGTTCGTGAAGTTCAGGAAGTCGATGCTTACCTGAAACGCATGTCGCGTCCCGCCTGAGTGCAACACCAGGTCCTGCAACAGCCGCAGGTCGAGCGTGTGGTACGTCGGGTTCAGCGCACCGAACCGCTCCGCGATCTTGCCGCGGTTCGCGCTCAGATATGCATCCTGCTCGATGAAGGCATCGAGTGCCGTCCACTGCTCTGCAGCTGTCGCGCCACCCGGAATGTCGTCCAGCACGATCTCGCTCTGATTTGCCGGAATGTAGATCAGGTCATTGCCACCCTGCCCGTCACCGTTCACGTCACCCGCATAGATGAACGAGTACCGGTTGCCGCCGGCCCCGGAGAATCGGTTGCCCTGGCTGATCTCGAGGAACGCACCGACCTGCGTGGCTCCGAAGAGGCCCTCACCCCAATCCTTGGTGTACGTGGCGCCGGCGATGAAACGGTGGCGCTGCCCGAACTCGGAGTTGGACAGCCGCGGTCTGTTGGGATCACCCTGGACCGGCTGTCCCTGCCACAACACGCTGGCGATCTCCGTCGACTTCAAGTTGTTCTTGGCCTCTGTGAAGCTGTAGGACAACTGCGTGTTCAGGCCGAAGCTGAAGAGCTTTCGCATCTGGACGGTGACGTTGTAATTGTGACCTTCGGAGGTGTTGTCGATCACGTAGATCCCGGCACCCCCGTCGGGGTTGAGCTCGTTGTTCCCCGCACCACCGTAGTACGGGCGGCCGTCCGCACCGGGAATGCTGGCGACGGGGCGCACAAGGTCAGCGTTCCGCATGTAGATGGCGTTGATGTCCTTGCCGGCAAGAAACTCGACCGTACCCAGGAACCCGCCGGGGAGCTGCTGGTCGACGGCGATATTCGTTGTCCAGATCTGGGGCCACTTGAAGTCCTCGACCATCGCGTTCAGGTCGAACGACTGCTGCAGGATCGAGCCCTTCCGGGTCGGGATCTGCTCCACGCCCTCGTTGGAGAACGGCGCCCACAGGTTGGGGTTGGCCCCGGGGTTGGAGATCACGTTGCCGAGCCACACGAACGGCACGCGCCCGGTGAAGATCCCGGTTCCGCCCCGCACCTGCGTGCTGCGGTTGCCCGTCACGTCCCAGTTGAACCCCAACCGTGGCGACCACAGCGGTGTGGCGCCGGGGAGGCGGGCTTGGTTGACCACCTCCGGATTGCCGTTCTGGTCGAGGGCCGTGAGGCCGACGGAGAACGGGTTGTCCACGGGGGTCGTGAAGTAGAGGGGGAAGTCCACCCGGAGGCCAGCCGTGACATTCAACCGGTCCGTGACCGAGAAATCATCCTGGACGTACAGACCGATCTGGCCGATGTCGATCAGCTCGCCCTTGTAGGGTGCGCTCGCCGGCGTCACGAACGAGCCGAAATCGACCTGATTCGGATTGGCGGGGTCGGTTGCATCGAAGAAGTCGTCGAGCGATGCGAAGGTCGTTCCGCCGAATCCGGTCGGGTTGTACGGCAGGAAGAACACACCGTGCCGGAAGATGTTGAACGAATTGAAGAACTGGTAATACTCGAAGTTCCCACCGAGGGTAACTGCGTGTTTCCCGGCGAAGTAGGTGAAGTTGTTGGTCACCTGCCAGATATCGCTGTCCAAGATATTGTGGATCGAGAACGGCTCCTGGCCCAAGGTCGTGTAGGTGACACCGTTCTCGCCGATCTCGACCGTCGGGAACAGCCCGTCGTCGCCGCCGGGCGTCGAGGCCGCGAACGGCGCGCGGAAGTCCCGGAAGCGGTTGTAGCTGGCGAAGAACCGATTGGCCCACGACGTCGATCGGCTGTTCAGCTCGAGCGCGACGGAGTGGACCTGATTGTTGATCGCGTACCCCGAACTCCGGAAGGGGAGGCTGCTCGAATTGGGCCCCCGACCACTGTTGTTGAAGCTCAGCACGAACGGGTGGGGCGGCAGATCCCGCGAGGCGTCCAGGTAGTTGTATCGGATCCAGAACGTATTGTTCTCGTTGATGTTCCAGTCGAGCTTCGCGAGCAGTTTGTCGTTGTTCGTTTCGTGGATGAAGTCCTGATACGGTCCCGGATCGAAGCCGTATTCGTCGATCATACGCTGGCTGATGGCATTCAACGTCGCGGCGTCAACGCGTGAGATGCCGAGCCCTGAAGCCCCCCCCGCACTTGCCACGAAGTTCGTGCCGGGATCGTCCGTGCGTTCGATCTCACCGTTGATGAAGAAGAACAGCTTGTCACGGACCAATGGACCGCCAAAGGAGATGCCGCTCTGCATGAAGCTCAGATCCGGATTCGCAATCACCTGCGAGCCGCTCACCGTGTTACCCTGCAGACTCTGATTGCGGAAGAACGTGTAGGCGGACCCGCGATACTGATTAGTGCCACTCTTCGTGACCGTATTGACGTTCGCCCCCGTGAATCCGCTCTGGCGCACGTCGTAGGGGGCGACGGAGACCTGGACCTGTGCGACGGCGTCGAAGGGAACCGGCTCGGCGTTGGTCTGGCCGCCAGGGGCCGGATCGTCCAAGCCGAATGAGTTGTTGAAGTACGAACCGTCCAAAGAGATGTTGTTGAACAGCCAGTTGCGACCAGCGAACGCATAGTTGCCGTCGTTCCTGGGGTCGGTCCGGATCAGGTCCCGCGTACTCCGCTTGATCGACGGGAGGAGCGCGACCTGTTCGGCGTTGATGAATGTCGCCGCTCCGGTTCGGTCGGCGTTGAGGATCTCGTCCTCTTCGGCAGTCACCTCGATCGCCGTGAGCCGCACCGCCTGTTCCGAGAGTCGAAAATCGAGGCTCAGGTCCTGACCGAGGCTCAGGAAGATGTTCGTCTCCTCCTGCGCTGTGTACCCGAGCAGGCGAACGGTGATCGTGTACGGCCCGCCGACCCGCACGTTGGGGATGTTGAATGCACCCCCACCCCGCGCGACGGCACTGTACCGCGTGCCGCTCGGCTGGTGCACCGCCAGAATCTGGGCGTCCGGAAGGGCGGTGCCCTCCACATCGGAGACGGTCCCGCTGATCGCCGCTGTCGTCACACCCTGCGCGCCAAGCGGTTTGGCGGCAAGGCCAAAGGCGCCTACCGCACATACGAAGAACAACGCTCTACGAGGGAGGTTCATCGTCGCTACTCCTCTTCCACGGAGATGGTGGGGACGGCGCAGCCGGCCGGCGAATCCGACCTGGAGTGAAGACCACTGCACCGGTTGCGGTCAAGCATCATCCAGCGTCTCACGTCTGTCGTCGGCGCTCCGATGGCGGACGATCAGGGAGGGCGTGATCGAACCGTCCGGGGCACGCCGGATCACGTCGGATCCGGCTGCCGACGAATATTGGCGGCGGTACGCTGTCGCGGAAGGGGGACGGGATCCGCGATGGCGGCCGTCCGGCGCCTTCGATTTGGGGAACCCGAAGGAGCCACCTGGGTTGCACAAGGGACCGGTGGTTCGGTAAATACCGACCGATGCCAGTCGCCCGCCAACACTGCGACGCCCGTGATACGAGGTCCCCGATGTCGCACGCCACAAGTCGCCGCTCCTTTCTCGGATTCGTCGCCGCCGCTGCGCTCACGATGATCCCGGCCAACCTCCGCGGGGCGGCCCGCTGTGGTCACGGGCATCGGGTGCAGGGGACGCATCCGGATCCGCGGCCCGGCGTCGACGCATCGAAGGTGCTGACCGCCGACCAGCTGCAGAATCCTGCCGCGGCGCCCGTGTACGACATGGTTCGCGAGATGCCCGAGATCGCCGACGGCATCCGCTGCACGTGCGGGTGCGCCGAAATCCCCGAGTATTACTCGCTGCTCACGTGTTTCGAAGAGCAGGGGATGGCGCAGTGGTGCGACATCTGCCAGGGCCAGGCGCGGCGAGCGCACCGGCTCTTCAAACAGGGCAAGACCCTCGACGAGATCCGCGCCTCGATCGACGCTCGATACGGTACCCCGTAACGGCGCCCTCCGCACCACCGGAGTTCTCCATGAACCGCATGATCGCTCTCATGGCGTTGGCGCTACTCCCGGCCGTCGCCCTCCCGCGCCATGCGCAGTCGCAGATTCGCTCCAGCGAGCGGGCCTCCGTCAGTCAGACCGTGGACGGCACGACGTTCACGATCGACTACGCGCGCCCGGGTGCTCGAGGACGCGACCTCTTCGGCGGCGTCGTCCACTGGGGCGAGATGTGGACACCCGGCGCCAATTGGGCGACGACGCTCGACGTCGACAAGGACATGCGGTTGAACGGTCGCGAGGTGCCGGCCGGGACATACTCGGTGTGGATGGAGCCACAGCCTGAGACCTGGACCATCCATCTCCACGAAAATCCGAGACTCTTTCACACCCAGCGCCCGAAACCCGGGGATTTCGTCCTGAGCTTCGAGGTCGCGCCGACCGAAGGACCGGCCGTTGAGTTC
>JBDHJO010000088.1:0-11146 GCA_039586875.1 Gemmatimonadota bacterium
GTGAGGTTGTGGAGATGGACGTTGTCTCCGCTGGGTCGCGTCCCCGCCGCCGCACCGATGTCTTCGTAGGTATCCCCAACGTTGAGGTTGTTGAAGCCGTAGCCGACCTCGACCCGGTCTCCGATTGTCTCGGTGAGCGTGTAGACTTCGAGATACTTGCCGTTGCCGAGGTGCACACCGATCGTTCCCACCGACGGGCGGCCGAGAAGCTCTCCTTCCGCCGCGGGGTTCGTCAGAAAGGCCGAGGGCACGGCGAAGTGCCCCGAAGTCCCGTCGACCGTGTGCAGGGGCAATGGCGTTGGCTTCTCTCGGCCCTCGAACGACGAACAGCACAGACAGGGTAGAACGGCTAGCAAGCCGACCGCGAGGCGGGTTTGACTCATCGGGATCCTCCAGTACGTGGTTTGGATCACGACCGAGGCGTGCAAGCCCGATGCGTACCGGCGCTCCGCTGGCGCCGGCGCCTGGCGGGAGCTCAGCTCCCGCGTGAGCAGCTCCCGGCGCGAGCGAGCAGGGAGCGGTCCGCTCTCCGGGCTCGCAGCTGGATTGGGAGCACCCATGGCCCCCGTTCACCAGCTCAGCGTCGGGCGTGCTGCGGTTGTCGGGGGGTATGTTGCATGATGGATGAGGCCCTTGCGCGGTCCTCCTCAAGTGGCTTTCGTGCTGGTGCGGCAAGAGCCACACCAAGGACATTGTGGGTCATTGCGATCCGGTCAGCGGGCCCTCCGGGTTCGTAGACCGCAGTGTCCAATCGGCGTAGCCACTCGGGCCCTTGGTCGGGCGGTGCCACCTGGTCGGCTGCGAAACAGCCGCTGAGCCATGCCCGAAGCACTCTGGCCTGCGCCCAACCGCAAGAAGCCCGCGCTTCGTACGCAGACGACCGGCCGTCTCGCACTCGGCGATCGAACTACGGCAGAAACCAGTTGCCGGAACTAGTTGCCGGCGTCGGCCTCCGTGGTCGGGGCGACCCACTCCTCACCCGACTTTCCGCGGATGCGGCCGAACAGGGCGGTGTTGAAGGTCATGGTGACGTCGACTTCCTCACACTTGTCGCTGACTCGCCTTGAGCCAGCTGAGAAGCCACCGCCTCAACATCCCTCGAATATGAATCCGCCTTCGTCCTTTCCGGTCACTGTGTTGCGAACCACGAACTTGGGTGATTTCGCGTTGGGCGCCCAGTTGCAGTATTCCTCGCCTGCCTTGCCGTAGTAGTGCAGGTCCTTCGGATCGACGGTCACCTCTCCGTTTGCGAGAGTATGGGTGAATACCACCGCCAGTGGGCCGCCCCAGCGGAGCTTGTTGGTGGCGTCGGCGCTCACCTTGAGGGGACTCATCTTGCCGGTGTGAATCCGCACGGTCTGGCTGCCTTTCTTCACGAAGCCGCCGATGATCGTGTACTCACCGACCGGAACCAGAAGTCCGCTGCTGTGGCCAGCCACGTTGAATGTGTTGCCGTTGCCGTCGGAGGCGAGCGCGGCCTCGAGCTTGCCCTTGCTGCGGAATCCAGATGCGAGATTCAGCTTGCCAGCCTGACCATCGTACGGGCTTGCCGTCACCGTCTTGCTGTCTTCCGAGACGCTGAGGTTGTAGAGCTTGCCCTTGTGGCTGATCACCTTGGACAGGTAGGTCGCGGCCTTGCCCTTGCCGACGATGATCGCGTCCTCGCCCAGCTCGTTGAACGAGCCGTTGTTGTTCAGGTCGAACAACTGCAGTGGGACCCCGGCGACCGAGCCGACCATGGCACAGCTCGACGCGAAGTCGTACTTGCCATTCCCACCCTTGAAGCGCGCGGCGTATTGGAACTTCTCGCCGCCGCTCTTGCTGATGAACTTGAGGTAGCCCTTGCTGCCCTTCACGACACTGTCGAACTCGCCGTCCGCGTTCGTGTCGACGCTCATCCGCACGCCGTCCTTGGCGGCCCGGAAACTATCGCCGCCCGGGTGTTTCACCGCGATGCCACCGGTCGTCGGCGTCCACACCGCCTCCTTCGGCATGATGAAGTTGAAGTTCTTGATTGCCTTGAACTTCATGCTGCCTGTCTGTTCCTGAGCGCTGATTCCGCCGACGACAGCGCTACAGGCAATGATGCCCGCGAGCGTGCTCATGGTTCTCATGCCGTTGTCCTCCGGAAGGTCCAGACCGCCGCTGGACTCAGACGCGAGCCCAGTCAAGCCGCCGGAGGGGTATGACCCCGGGGAATGGATATACACGATCTCGGAAGTTTTTGCCATCGGTACGGAGGGCGCGGAACCGGATCCCGGGGCTCAACCGAGGCAGACGAACTCGTCCTCTCCGAAACTCGATTGCACTGTCAAAAAGCGACTTGCGACGTTGCGCCGGAGAGGTTGTTCCGAGGCGGTATCGGGCAGCGGAGATCCGCTGTGGGCGAACTCGCCATCGTGGCGAATCGGCGTTTGTGCGCAGCTGATCTCCCCGACAAAGTTCGTATTCGGGCATGCACTGGGGAGCCGTTCGCGGATGTGGACGAAGCCGCCCTCTGGTGAACGGCCGGAGGGCGGCCCTTCGTACCTACCGAGTCGGGCGACGATGGACGTGGCTTGGAGATGGGGCAAGGGGTGGCTGCCGGCGTGGTTTTCGGGAGGGACAACAGTCTCATTCGCCTGCCGACTGAGCGATGGCCCGCGCGAGGAGGTCCGCGATCTCGAGCTCGTTGGCCCAACGTTCCATGTAGGCCTCATCCAGTCGGTTGGCCTGAGACTTCAGCACACCCGTGACGTCGCGCCATTGACGCTCCGAAGTCTCCCCGCCCCTTCGATACCACTCGAGCTTGGTGAGCACCATGTCCTCGGGGGTCGCGACGAACAGACGTCGCTCTGGGGCCACCGCTGCGACGCAGCTGAGCCTTCGTGACAACTCCTCGCGACTAAAGCGCCGCGGTCGAAGCACGAAGAAGTCGACCTTGATCGCCGTGTCCTTGTGGATGATGTTGCAGCTAGACGCGTTATCGACCGCCCATCGGATCGCAGCTGCGTCGACATGGAACTCGGAGCCGAAAGCTGTCTCGATCTCCGGGACGAGCGACGCGGTCAGGTCCACGACAAAGTCGACGTCGTAGGTGGAGCGTGGTTCGCCCTGCAGTGAACTCGCCACGGAGCCACAGACCATATGAGCGATACCGAGCGCGTCGAGCAGTTCGCCGACTCGCAGAGCCACGAGCACGGGCTCGGGAACGTGCTCAGTGCTCAAGAGGATCCCAGCCGTAGCAGCGCAGCATCGTCTCGCGGTCGAGGGACATCGCGACGAGTCGCATCCGAATGTCGTGTTCGTCCGCCTCGGGGTATCGTCTGCGAAGCCCCACGCGCGCCAGGTATCGCGTGCTTTCGCAGAGCTCACCGAGCAGGCGGAAGCGTTCGGCGAACGACTTCTCATGCCAGAGCCGCAGCTGCAGCTCTTCTGCTGCAGCGTCGGTATCGCTGGATTGTGTCTTGTGGTTCACCACGGGCAGTGGGAGAGGATGATACTCCCAGGAGCCGACTTCACCATGAGCCAGGGGCTGAGTTTGTCGACATGGAGCCACGATCCAGGGCATCGTGACATCTTGACACGCGAGCGCGACAGGGTCAGAGTGGCCCGTGCGATCCCGCTTCGAACGCTGCCAGGAAGCGGGTCTGGGGCCGGGGCCGGGGACAGAGTTTTCGGTAGCCACAATGTCGACCTCATCCTCGAGAAGAACGAAACGCTCGCTGTTGCACGGTCCCGATGGCAGCTTCTCCGTGCTCCGCCTGGTCGTCTACGTGCTCACGGTGGCCATGCTGTCGTGGGTCGCTGCCATGGCCGCGCGGCAGCTGGTCAGCGGGCCCCGGGGTGAAGAATGGGCGCAGCGCGAGAGCACCGTCGAGGTGCCGCTGAGAAACGGCAGCCTCTTTACAGACGCGCGCATGGTGGCACCGGTGCGCGCGGACTACGCGCGCTTCATCGACGCTTGGGCGAAGGTGATCTGCGAGGAGCTCGGGATCTCGACGAGCGTGCCGCTCACGGTGTACTTCTTCTACGACCGCGCCGGCTACCTCGAGTGTGCCGGCGACGTCGGCCGCTCGGAACGCGCGAGCTACCAGCCCTCCGACGGTGCCATCTACGTGCACGGCAATTTCCTCCTCGGACAGATGCTCGGACTCGACGAGGCCGAGACGCTGGCCCACGAACTCGTGCACCGGGTGATCGACGTGGCCTGGGACGAGATTCCGGTCGCTCTCGACGAAGCCATCGCGGAGTACCTGTCCTGCGGCGTGCTCGTCGATGGCCACTTTTGTCCGGGGCTTGTCGGTGGCAACCGACTCGCGGCGGTCGACGCCGCGCTCGAGCAGGGCGGGCTTCTGCCCCTCGCCGAGCTGCTGTCGCCGTCTGCAGGCGGGTCCGACGAACCGAGCCTCCTCGTCCGCGGGCAGGGTGCGCTGCTGCTAGAGTGGCTGCGGGAGCAGGGTAGCTTGCGTCGCTTTCTGGCGGCGGTGGGTGCGTCGACGCAGCGGGATGGTAGTGCGGTAGCAGCGTTCGAGGCCGTGACCAGGCAATCGGTAGGCGCGGCGCAGTCCGCATTCGCGGCCTGGTTGGCCGGCCGGCGCGACCTCTGGGCGTTTTCCCGCGGCGCCGACCGCGTCGAGAGCGGTGACGATGCCGGCGCCACCAGGTACTTCGAGGAGGCGACGCGCATTGCGCCAAGGCGAGGCCAGTACTGGCACGAGCTGGCAACGAACCTGGCGATCTGCGGCAGGGGTGACGACGCGACCGCCGCTCTCGAGCGGGCGATGCAGTGTGACCCCTTCCCGCGCAGGCAAGGCGCCCGGCTCGCGCTGGCGCACGCGCATTTCGCGGCGGGCCGACACGAACGCGCGGCGCAGTTGTACGAGGCCGCCCTGGTTGCGGGCCCCGTGCCGCATGTGGTCTACAAGAACCTGGCTACGCATCTTGTGGACACGGACCCGAAGCGGGCACTCGCCCTTGTAGAGCGAGGCCTGGCACTGCCGAGAGACGGATTGTTCGTCGCGGACCGGGTCAAGGAGCTCGAGCGGTTGCGCGAAGAGATACGTGGTCGAGTACCGCGATAGCCTCTTGGACGATGGCGTGTTCACCGCGCGAAGGTTGTCCTCGCTGCCGATGTGGTCCGGGGGTGACGGATCGGTCGTCACATCTCCCGCGCGATCCGGCGAGGATCGATGTTCGCTCCGACCGAGTTGAAGAGCCACGCGAGGTTCTCGCCCGCGAGCCGCGAGAGCAAGATGCAGTTCACCAGCGCCTCGCTGTCGCCGCGTGCGACCATTGCGTCGCGTGTGCCGCTCCGCTTGTGGTAGCGGTCGAAGACTTCCGGTCCGTGGCGTTCGAGCAGGATCCGCGCCATCGCGTGAGTCGCGTGCTTCTCACGGCCCTTGCCCGATTTCAGATAAGCGTCGACCAGCTCGGCATGATTGTCCTGCACGTGTCCCATGGAGCGGAATCCCTGAGGGTCGAGGGAGCGACGCACGCGAAATCCCGTGAGATTCATGTAGTCCGCGTGCTTGAAGCGGAAGGTGTGCAGGAACTCGTGCATGATCGGCGTCTCGATCAACGCGTCGCGCACGGTCACGCATTTCATCAGGTCCCGGATGGTGAAGTTGCTGCCACCGCCGCCGCCGGCGCTCGCGCGGACGGAGGGCGGCATCGCCGCTCGGATGCGGATCCGGCCCTTGCCCCAACGCGGTCGTGAGCCCGTGATCTTTCGCATGGCGTCGTACAGCGTGTTGGCTGCCGTCAAGAAGCATCGGGCTTCGGCTGCGAGTTCGGCGGGCGCGGTGATGCCGTATCGCCCCTGCGTGAAACTGGCGGCGGTCCGACCCCGCACGACGACGGGCTCCGCGAGCAAGCCGGAGGTGACTCTGTACCGGCGTGCAGCGAGTTGCTCCTTGATTAGCAGCTTTTCGAACTCGCAAGTGAAGCTTCGCGGGCTGGCGACGGTCTGCAAGATGCGCTGACCGCGCAGGATCTGGATGGTCGCGGGGATGCAGGATCGACGGCGCGGGGGCACGCTGGCTTGCTTGGCCGTGCGTGCACCGGATCGGCGGCCTGCCGCCGTGCCGAGCAGACGGTGGCCATTCGCATCGCGCAAGAACAGGTGTACCTGGTAGCAGTCTTCTCCTCCCTTGCGGGGCCTGCGCTGAAAGCTCTCGTGCCAGACCGAGGCCACGAGCGGACCTCCGACGCGCAGGGTCAGTGGCTTCTGCGGGCGGAACTCGAACGCCAACCGCGCGAATTGCACGTCTCCGACCCCCGGGTGCGTGTAGGAGTACGACAGATCACCCGTTCCGCGAGAGATTCGCAGCGCTGCATTGCGGACGAGTGCGATCTGACGCCCGAACGGATCGTCCGGACCTGTCCGCACATCGAGCAGCAGTCGTGAGACCTCCCCGATCGGACTGCTCCACAAGACACACGCGGTGCGAGCCGGCGAGCAGGCGAAGGCGATTCCGTCCGCGCCCGTGCGGCCGGCCAGGACGAATTGGTTGCGGTTGTCCATCGACCCGGAGAGGACGGTGTGCGGGGTGTTCACGCGGTCCGTCAGCAGCGTGCCAGCGGACGCAGTCACCGGGAACGTCAGTCGAAGGAACGGCAGGGATCGCGGTGCGAGCTCCATTTCGCGCACGCGCGTCTTCGGCGTTGCTCCCAGCACTTTCCACGCGTGTCGGTGTGTGGCCCGAAGACGCACGCTGACGTCCTTTGTGACTCGGACGCGAGTTTGGAGGAGGAGCACTGATGTGTCGATCCTGCCCGCGGCGACCAGTGTGTAGTGACCGGGCGGAAGCGGCAGGCGAGCCAGGCCCTTGGCGTTTGCCGTGACAAACGAACGAACCGGGATCAGGATGTCCTGATCTTCCGCGTAGGCGCGCACACGCGCGCCGGGAACCGGTCGATTCTGATCGTCAAAGGCAATCAGCGTCACGTCGAATGTTCGGAAGATCTCTGCCGCCTGTCCGACGACAGTCGACACACTCGATAAGACAACGATCGCCAGGAAAGCGATTTGTCCAGGGAAGGCGCGCGGGGGGGCCATGCCGAGTGCAATGTGACGAAGACCCGCATTCTATTCACGGGGGTACGAAGAACAAGCGCTGAAGAACAAGCGCTGCTTCCAACGTGACGGAGACGCGCACGGAGTGAGACTGGAGAGGGCACCCAACCATCAACAGACCGAGCGGCATCTGATGGCCCACACCGGTGTACTGGGCTACCGACTTTCGAGGATCGGGCAGTCCCTGCTGGAGGGCGGCGGCGTACTGGGCCATCAGCTCGAGGAAGAGCGGACCAGCTGCCAGCGGGACGAGTGATACAATGCGGACGAGCTGGAGTCCCTCGCCATGCCAACCCATTCCTGCCAGCCATTCCGCAGTGGTGTGCTCGGCATCCTCGCCAGCCTGGGTCTGAGCGTGGTCCTGTGGGCCCAGGCTGACGAGAGCCTCGACGTGACGGAGTATCGGCGCGCGCTGCGCCACGCGGAGTTGCTCGTCCACCTGGATGAGCAGCTCGAGGCTGCCAAGGAGACCGAGCGGAAGAAGCGCATCGCCGCGGACGTCGCATTGGTCCGCCTGGAGGCGCAACTCCTCGAGCGTTTGGTCCCGCTCAACAAGCTGCCGGGCCGGGCCCCGGCGCGATTGCTCCTGCAGGCTGCCACGCTCCGCAAGACCGCGCACGAAGAGCTGGTGCTGGCGAAGCTGGCCTTCCTGTTCGGCGACACGTCGATCGGCGAGGCGGCGCTCGGCCGGGCGCGGGACGCCGACGCCAGCCTCAAGAACGACACCGACGTCATCCTGGCGCGAGCGCGCCGGGAGCGCGTGCCGCGAGGCGGCTATTTCCGCTACCGCGGCGTCTGGTTGTCGCTGGCTGCGCGTGACCATTGCCGGGCGTTGGACGACGCGCTCGAGGCCCTGGCGGCGGTGCGGATCGAGGGGCTCGTCCTGCCGGTCGCGCCGGACCCGGCGCGTCCGAACCGGGACGCGTTCGAGAAGCTCGGCACCGGCGTCGGCGAGAACCGGATGCGCGAGGCCGTCGCAACGATCCGTGCGACCCTGGGCGAGGACTACGCGACGGTCCGCTCGTGGCTGCGCAGCTACGCCGCCAACCCGAAGCTGCGGAAGAAGCTCCTCGACAAGCGCGAGGCGTTGCGCGGGGTGCAGCGCGAGGCCGTCACCTTGATCCACCGGTACAGCAAGCTCGAACAGGGCAGGGTCGACGCGTACCGGAAGCAGCTTTGCGAGATGTACGCCGACTTCCATCGGGACGTCGAGCGGGACTTCGCCGCTCTCGATCGGCTCGACCCCGACCAGGCCTGGAAACTGCAAGAGAGACTGCGGCGCCGAGAGGGCGCGATCGCTGCCGTCGATCGGTTCTTCGCGGTGGCGCGCATCAAACGCCTCGACGCGGGGGTCGTCCGGCCCGCCCGTGGCAGCACCGTGACGACTGTCCACCTGCTGCCGGGCCGGCGGACCTCCGGCCTCGAAGACACGCTCTGGCTGCTGGTCAAGCACAAGTGCGACCAGACGCTCGACATCTTCCACCGCGCCGCCGAGATCCTGCGGCACCGCAAGCGGCTCACGCCGTGGGAGCGACTGGTCATCGAGACGATCGTCGCCGACGCGATCGACTCGTACAACGCCAAGGCGGCGACGAGCCTGGACGCCGTCGAGCGCGAGTTCGTTCGCATCCTCAACTCGTACCGGCGCACCCTTGGCCTGCGGCCGTTCGAGCTCGAAGAGCGGCTGAACGTCTCCGCGAAGAAACACAGCCAGGAGATGGTCGACCTCGGCTACTTCGGACACGGGTCGCCGGTGCCGCGCAACCGGACACCCTCGGACCGCGTGCGCCTCGAGGGCTACAACGGCGGCGTCAGCGAGAACTGCCTCGCCGGCAGCGGCACCGGGCGCGGCGCGTTCGAGGGTTGGTACCACTCACCCGGCCACCACCGCAACATGATCGGCGGCGGTCCCCACCTGGGCGTCGGCCGGGCCGCCACAACGATGTGGACGATGGTCGCAGGCGGCCACGACCTGACGTGGCGCGCGATTCATCGGGATCGGGCGCCGGCCGAGCACCGACGACTGCGCAAGCTCCTCGACGACTTCGTCGAGTCGACGGTCAGACTGCGTCTCGAGCCCAGCGAGACGACCGAGCACCGGATCGAGTCCGCGCGGGCAGCGATCGTGGCCGAGGTTCCGAGGATTCTCCCGCACCTGGCGAACGTCACGTTCCCCATTGCGCGTGACCGCAGGCGCCGCGGGCACGCCGCGTTTCCCACCCTGCTCGGGATCCTGATCGGCGCGGACATCGGCACGACTTGGCGTCCGCTGCAGATCGCAGCCGTCGCCGCGGCGATCGAAGCGATGCGCACTTCGGATCGTCTCGAGATCCGGCAAGCGGCCTTCGATCTCGTCGCGCCGCACCTGCAGCGGGCGTTCGGGTTCGATCCGACGGCGCACGATGCGAAGCTGGCCAAGGTCGTCGCCGACGTCCGCAAGCACTGGGAGGACGTAGCCCAGTGGCGATTCCGCGCCGCGTCCGACGCGAGGCCTCCGGCACCGCGCCGCATGGCGGGCCGCAGCGGTGACGGGCCGAGCCTGAACGCCGCGCAACGGATGTTGACCCGCCGCGAGCGGCTGCAGCTGGCCAGGAAGTATGGTGGCGGCGCGAGGACCGAGCAGGCCGTCGAGCGCGGCTTGGCGTTCCTCGCGTCGATCCAGGATGACGACGGCGCGTGGCGAGCGCGGTCGTTCCCCCTCAAGCTCCCCAAGGTCGAAGGTCGCGCCGGCTCCGGCAACGCGGACTGGGAAATCGCGATGACCGGCCTCGCGCTGCTGTCGTTCTCGAGCGCCGGCCACACGACGAAGGCGGGACAGTACGCCGAAGTCGTTGCGAAGGGCGCCCGATTCCTCGCCCGTCAGCTCGTCGACTACGGCCGCTTCGAGACCACCGCCAGCCACTATGTGTATAACCACGCGCTCGGAACCCAGGCGTTGTGCGAGGTCTACGCGTACTCCGCCGATCCGCGCCTCGGCACCGCAGCGCAGCTCGCCGTCGACTTCCTCGCCTACGCCCAGCACCCGGAGTCCGGCGGCTGGCGCTACGAGGCGAACCAGTTCGGTGACATGTCGGTCACCGGCTGGGTGATCCTGGCGCTCAACTCGGCCTTCAAGGCCGAGCTCGATGTCTCCGGCTTCCGTGGCGCGATGCGTTTCGTCGACCGGATGACGCAGAGCCCCTACTACCAGGTTGGCTACCAGAACCGATACGACGCCGGTACGCACGGCAACCGGTTGACGGCTGTGGCGATGACGTCGCGGCTGTTCCTCGGCGCGAAGCAGAACGATTCGCGTCTGGTGCTACCGGCGCACCGGATGATGGAGGACCTACCGGCCGGGAACCGCATCGACTTCTACTACTGGTACTACGCGACCCTCGCGCTGTTCCAGATGGGCGATCCCTTCTGGAAGAAGTGGAATGACGCGCTGATCCCCGCGCTGCTCGACGAGCAGGATGTCAAGTCAACTCAGGGTCTGCGCGGCTCGTGGGCCCCGAGGGGCCCGTTTGCGGACTACGGCGGGCGCATCTACCAGACGACGCTGGCGATCCTGATGCTCACGACCTACTACCGCTACGATCGCGCCCCGAAGATCCGACTGCACCCCTTCACCGGCGACATCGAGAAGGCGGTTCGACCCTTCCTCGCGGCGATTCGCGACGACAAGGACAATCACCGGCAGCGGATTGCGATGCGCAAGGTCGTCGACACCTTCGGCGCTTCGCTGGTCGGCCCGGTCATCCGGATCATCAAGGACGAGAAGGCCGACCTGGAGTACCGGCGCCGCCTCGCCACGCTGTTGGACGAGGTCGCGGAGAAGCGCCATGCAGCCATGTTGAGCGAGCTGCTGGCGCTCGACGACCACTCGATCGTCACTTCTGCCCTGAACGCACTCGTCGAGAGCAGTTCGCGAGGCAGCGTCCCGGCGCTGCTGTACGGCCTGACCAACAGACACCGCAATGTGCGGGCATTCTGCGCCCGACAGCTCGGACGTCTCGGTGACGCCACGGCGATCGCCGGGATCGACAAGCGTCTGGGAGTGGAGCGCGACCGATGGGTCAAGGGCGAGCTCCAGAAGGCGCTGCACCA
>JBDHJO010000289.1:0-3807 GCA_039586875.1 Gemmatimonadota bacterium
GTTGACGTTCGCGTTCAGGCTCGGAAGGAACGCTCCGAACCCCGCCCGAACGCCCGCACCCGAGGCCGCTTCCTGTGCGAGCGCTCGTCGGTACGCGGGATTGAACTCGCGCGCCAGCTCGATGGCGCGGTCCAGGCTGATGACGGTGGGTTCCTGTGCTCCCACAGTCGGGGCGATCACGAGACTGACCGCTACCAGGAGCGCCGCCCTCATTGCGGCCGCCCACCTTCCAATTGCACGCTCTCGACCAGCCGCACCCGCGCGTCATGGATCAGGGTGCTGTGACCGTCGCTCAGCACGCGTTCCCCGGGCTCCACCATCTGCGTGTCCTCGTGCGGGATGATCTCCACCACCGAGTCGTTCGCGAATCCCGTGGTCACGTACCGCCACTTGGCGAGCCCCACATCGCCCTCACCCTCGAACACGAACAGCATCGTGCGCCGATCCCGCTCCAGGACCGCCGAGCGCGGGACGAGGATGCGGTCCGGGAACTTGCGCGCCTCCAGCGAGACCTGCGCGTACATGCCCGGCAGAATCCGCCCGTCGGGATTCGGGATGGTCACCGTGACGCGGGCCGTGCGGGTCTCTCGCTCGACGAGGGGATTGATGGTCTCGATCCGGCCCGTGAAGGTCTCGCCCGGGAATGCCGCGAAGGAGATGCTCGCCATGCTGCCCTCAGAGAGGAGCCGGACCTCGCCCTCGAGCACCTGCACCTCGATGCGAAGCGGATCGAGATCGACCACCGTGAGGAGCTCGTCTCCAGGCCGTGCCAACTGCCCTTCAACCACCTTCACCGACGCCACCCGTCCGGCAAACGGCGCGCGGATTCGGGTGCGCTCCAATTGAAGCTGCGCCTCTTGCAGTTGGACTTCGGCCTCCTCCAATCCGCTCTTGGCGCGGGCGATCCGCTGTCGCTCCTCCCGGACCGCCTGGTCCTCGATCTGGTCGTCGAATAGCGTCTGCTCGCGGAAAGTTGCCTCGGAGCGAGCCAAGGCCGCACGCGCCCGTGCCACGGCGAGCGCGTACTCCGTCGTGTCGATCTCAACCAGCACCTGCCCCGCGCTGACCCGCGCATTCTCCCGGATTACAAGCCGCGTGATCCGTCCCTGGACCTGAGCGAGGAGTGGTGCGCGCCGCTCGGCAGCAGCCTCGGCCGCCGCGGCCACGGAGATGACGAGCGTGTCGCGCACGACCTCGGCGCCCTCCACCGGGATTGGCAGGCTGGTATCGAACGTGCGGCCGGCACTGACCGAGTCAGCACCACCTTCCGGGACGGACGCCGTTCCCTCCTCGGACTCGCCGCCTTCGGCACCTTGAATGCGGAGGAAGATCGCCGTCGCCAGCGCAGCCAGGACCACCACGACGACGCCCCACGAGACCACTTTCCGGATTATGGACATAGCTTCCGCCCCGTTCTTCCCCAGTCGTGTCGGCACGACCGTTACCGTCAAAATGCCCCAGCATCCGTATGGGTATGCCTAATATAGAGCTTTCGTTTCCATTTCGCTTCGTATGACGCCTGGGGTCCGCCTTTGGTTGCAATGCGACTCCATCGCCGTTCCATGCATCCACTACCCTTCAGAGGATACGCTCATTCGCTCAGGAGGCCTCATGCTTCGATTTCTGCCCGTTGTCTCGGCGGCCGCCGCGTTCGCCATCGGCGGCGCTTCCGGATCGTCCGCCCAAGGCAGCGACCCAACCCCCAGCTCGCTCGGGTCGCCGCTGGCGACCTTCAGTGAACCGTTTTCTGACATCAGCGGCATCCGCCAGCTTTCTGACGGGCGTCTGCTCGTTGCGGACAGATTGGAGAAGGCCGTTCGCCTCCTCGACGCTCGTGGCGAGTATCTGGATGACGTCGGGCGCGTGGGTTCGGGCCCCGGTGAGTTTCAAATCCCCAGTCGCCTCTTGCCGCTGCCCGGTGACTCCACACTCCTGGTCGACTTCGGGAATATGCGGCTGAGCGTGATCGGGCCGGAAGGCCGAATTCACCGGTCGACGTCGATGCAGCAGTCCTACCGCCATGAGGGTGGCGCCGGCGTGGTCATGGTCATGCCG
Source organism: Gemmatimonadota bacterium (assembly GCA_039586875.1). Lineage (GTDB taxonomy): Bacteria > Gemmatimonadota > Gemmatimonadetes > Gemmatimonadales > GWC2-71-9 > JAOTVV01. The sequence continues at coordinate 2,056 of JBDHJO010000289.1, forward strand.
CGGGTCAGCGATGACAAGGGTGGCCTGTTCTTCGAGACGCGCGGGAGCTTCGAAGTCGGGCCCAACGGACTGCCCGATTCCGTCGCCATCGTGCGGTGGGAGCTCGACGCGGAGCGCTTCGATACGGTGGCGATGCTACCGAACCCCGCTGCGATGCAGTCGATCAGTCTCAACTCGGGCGGCGGCGCCAGGATCACGGGTGCGGGCGGTGGACCGCTTTCCCCGAAACCCGGATGGGCAGCCGGGCCCGATGGGCGGGCCGCGCTCGTCTGGGCCGAACCCTATCGCGTCGAGTGGGTGAGCCGATCCGGACACCGCACCGCGGGGCCGGCCGTTGACTATCGACCGATCTCGGTCACCGATGCCGACAAGGCGGCGTGGGCCGATCGCATGGGCGGGAGTGCCGTCACGGTGGTGTCCGGCGGCGAAGGAGGCCGTTCGTTCACCATACCGAGGCCCGACCCGGACGACATGGACTGGCCAGAGCACAAGCCCGCCTTCCACCCGACGGGGATGTGGACCACACCGAGCGGTACACTCTGGGTCCAGCGACACGTCGCCGACGGTACGCCTGAAACCTTCGACCTGTTCGACTGGGGTCGTCTACCTCGCTCGCACGGATGCCGACGATCTGCAGTGGATCGAGCGGTACCGGATATGACGTTGCTTCGCCAGCAACTCCGCATCGCCGTCGCGACGCTTCCCGGCCTGCTGCTGTGGCCGGCTTCCATGCCGGCGCAATCGCCACCCGTCACGACGTTGGCCGCACCGAGCGCCACACTCGACGAGCCCTTTAGTCGGGTCGCCGGCCTCCGCGAGTTGAGCGATGGGCGCCTCCTGGTAGCCGACCCGACCGAACAGACGCTGTGGCGGGTCGACCCCTCGAGTGGCGCAAAGGAAGCGTTGGGGCGACAGGGTCGCGGACCAGGCGAGTACGAGATGCCTGCCGGGCTCTTCCCGCTCTCCGGGGACAGTACGCTCCTGACGGATCGGCTGAACCGGCGCATGACGGTCGTCCTGCCGGACGGCGAGCTCAGCACGAGTACGATCCCCATGCGCCTGCCGGCGGGCATTCCGATCTTCCCGCGCGGCGCCGACAACGCGGGACGCATTTACTTCGACCTCGCGGGCATCATGATGCCGGGGCTCGAGGAAGCCGCCTCGAGCGGACGCGCGCCCCTGCTCCGTTGGGATCCGGGTTCTCAGGTGGTCGACACCCTGGGTACGGTGACGTTCCCGCCCATGGAGGGACCGACGCGGCCAGGCGAGATGCGCGTGATGCTCGGCGGCGGCGGTCCGTTTGCGGGCCGAGACCAATGGGCCGTGACTTCCGACGGTCGTGTTGGCATTGCACGATACGGGGACTATCACGTCGAATGGCTTTCGACGGGCGCACAGACGGTGCGAGGACCCTCGGTGCCCTACGAGCCGGTCAAGATCACCGGTGCCGAGAAGGACGCCTGGGCCGATGCGGTCGCCATGAACGGGATTCGCATTGAAGTCGAAAACGGGCAGCGTCGCGTCGGACGCCCCCCGCGCCCCGATATCGAAACGCAGGAGTGGCCGGACGTCATGCCGCCGTTCCTCGACCAGGCCGCCATGGTCACGGCGGACGGACTCCTCGTCGTCGCGCGTGCCATGGCAGCCGACGCGTCGGAGCGGGTATACGATGTGTTCGACGAGTCGGGGACGCGCATTCGTCAGATCGTGACATCGGAGGACCGGCGCATCGTGGGATTCGGGCGCGGAACG
>JBDHJO010000290.1:0-4212 GCA_039586875.1 Gemmatimonadota bacterium
ACCGAAGTCGAGAACGTCATGGCCGACCAGCCCAAACCAACCATCGCCGAACGCATCGACCGCCGTTCGTTCATGGGCTTCCTCGCAGGCCTCGGGGTCGGCGGTACGACTTTCCCCGCTGCGCTCTGGGCGCTCGTGCAGGACCAGCAGGCGGTCACGACGGACACGATCGCCTGCGCCGAGGACATCTCCGGTCTTGCCTTCACGGATGCCGAGCGGGATCTCATGCTCGACAGCGTCAACGAGAACCTCCAGGCATTCAGACGACTCCGCGACGTTCCGATCGGGAACGAGGTCCCACCGGCACTTCGCTTCGATCCCGTGCTGCCGGGCCGTCGACCCGATACCGACCCGCGCGCTGTACAGCTGCCGGATACTGCCGGCGTGCGCCGTCCGGCGGAGCTGGAGCAGGTAGCCTTCTGGCCGATCGCCCACCTTGCCGCGCTCATTCGCACGAGGCAGGTCACGTCGGTCGAGCTCACAACGATGTACCTGGACCGGATGCGCCGGTACGGCCCGCGCCTCGAGTGCCTCGTCACCCTCACCGATGAGCTGGCGATGCAACAGGCACAGCGTGCCGACGCCGACATCGCGGCAGGCCGTTATCGCGGGCCGCTGCACGGCATCCCGTGGGGCGCCAAAGATCTCCTCGCCGAAGACGCGTATCGAACGACGTGGGGCGCGACACCGTTTCAGGACCAGGTGCTCGCCTACGATGCAACGGTCGTTCAGCGACTCGAGGACGCCGGCGCCGTGTTGATCGCAAAGCTCACCTTGGGCGCATTGGCGTGGGGCGATGTCTGGTTCGGCGGCAAGACGCGCAACCCCTGGAAGCTGGATCAAGGTTCGTCCGGATCGTCGGCCGGTTCGGCGTCGGCAACGGTGGCGGGGCTCGTCGGGTTCAGCATTGGAAGCGAGACGCTGGGGTCGATCGTCTCGCCGTCGACCCGGTGCGGCGCAACAGGGCTCCGGCCGACATTCGGGCGGGTCAGTCGCCACGGTGCCATGGCATTGTCGTGGAGCATGGACAAACTCGGACCGATCTGCCGGACGGTCGAGGATTGCGCCCTCGTCTTCGCCGCAATCCACGGCGCCGACGGCAAGGATCCCACCGCCCGAACGCTGCCCTTTGGGTGGAACCCGAGCGCGTCACCGCGGGATCTCCGGGTGGGCTACTACGCAAGCGCCTTTGCCAGCGAGGACGCCTCGGACGACGACCGGGCAAGCCTCGCCGCGCTGCAGGACCTGGGCATCGACCCGATACCGGTCGAACTGCCGACCGAGTTTCCGGTCGACGCCATGGGCTTCATCCTCGGCGTCGAAGCGGCAGCGGCCTTTGACGAGCTCACGCGTTCGAACCGCGACGACCTCCTGGTGCGGCAGGTCGCCCGTGCCTGGCCGAACGAATTCAGACAGGCGCGGCTGGTCCCGGCCGTTGAGTATGTTCAGGCCAACCGCATGCGTTCCATGCTTATGGAGGCGATGGAAACTGCGATGGCTGACGTCGACGTGTTCATCACTCCGTCCTACGGGGGGAGCGTACTCCTCACCACGAACCTGACGGGACACCCGGCGGTCACCTTGCCGAACGGGTTCAACGACGACGGGACGCCCGTGAGTATTTCCTTCATCGGCAGGCTCTTCGGAGAGGAAGCACTGATGACCCTGGCCCATGCCGTTCAGACCGCTACGGGGTTTCACCTCCGTCGACCTCCCGAATTCGCCGTGTCCTCGCGATGACCGGCGCGCCGCTGCTCGCCATACGATTGACCTCAAGCGGGACCTGACGACGCATGCGTAGACGGGATTTCGTCCACGGTGCGCTCGGCATGGCTGCGGGCATGTGGACGCTGCACCCTCCTCGGCCTATGAAGCAGACCGTTGAAGTGCTGTTCAAGGACGGGCTCGTGTTCGACGGGACCGGCGCACCTCCGACTGTCGCAGACCTTCTGACGCGCGATGGACGAGTGGTAGAGATTGGGCGTCGCCTGCCCGGTGGCGCCGCGGAGACAGTCGACTGTCGCGGCCGCGCTGTCTGTCCCGGATTCATCGACATCCACTCGCACACCGACTTGGGTCTATTCATCAACCCACTGGCCGAGAGCAAGATCCGTCAGGGCGTGACGACCGAGATCACCGGGCAAGACGGCAGCTCGATCGGACCGTGGGGTGCGGAAACCGCCGCCGTTATTCGTGGTCGGTACCATGAGCGATACGGTGTCACGCTCACCTTCGATGACCTCGGTGGGTTCTTCGCGCAGTTGGAACGCCAGGGCACGGCCGTCAACCTCGCATCGATGGTTGGCCACGGCACCGTGCGTGAGCTGGTAATCGGCGAGGCGGACCGACCCGCCACCGCCGACGAGGTGGCACGGATGCAGGAACTCGTCCGCGCTGCGCTCGCGGTGGGTGCGTGCGGACTGTCGACCGGGCTCGAATACGTCCCCGGGGCGTTCGCCCCACTTGACGAGCTCGTCGCGGTCGCCACGCCGCTTCGAGACACCGGCCTCCCCTACAGCTCGCACATGCGGAACGAGGATGACCAACTGCTCGGGGCGATCGAAGAAGCCCTCAACGTCGGCCGGCTCGCCGGGGTCCCCGTCCAGGTGTCGCATCTCAAAGCGCAGGGACAGCGGAATTGGCGCACTCTTTCCAATCTGGGCGCGCGACGGCGGCACCACGGGGCTCATCGATCGGCTCGACGACCCATCGACTGCCGCACGGATCGAGCAGGATGTGCGGGCGAAGATCGATGAACTCGGCGACTGGGACGCCGTCCAGATCACGGGTACGGAGAGTGAGGCACTTGCCTGGGCAGCCGGCGAGCGGCTGGGTACGTTGGCAACCGCGCGCGCGACGGAGCCGTACGAGTTGCTCGTCGACCTCATCCGCCGCGACCACGGGCGGACGGGGATGGTCGGTTTCGGCATGAGCGAGGAGAACACCGAGCGCATGCTGACGCATCCACTGGGCATGGTATGCTCGGATGGATCCGCGCTCGCGGTGGAGGGCCCGCTCGCTGCCGGTATGCCGCACCCTCGTAGTTTCGGCACCTTTCCCCGCGTCCTCGGCCACTACGCAAGAGACCGCAACGCCATGCCTCTCGAGACAGTAATCCAGAAAATGACAAGCATGCCGGCGGCGCGCCTGCGGCTTTCCGGACGCGGCGTGCTGGTGCCGGGCGCGTGGGCCGATATCGTCGTCTTCGACCCAGCCACAGTCAGCGACCGCGCCACGTTCGCGCGGCCACATCAGTACCCACTAGGCATCGACGACGTGATGGTCAACGGATCCTGGGTCCTTCGCGACGGCGAACGGACCGCGAACCTGCCGGGCCGCGTGGTACGGCCCAACGCCCCGTAAGGCACGCGATGCATTCTCCGAACTGTCCTCGCCCCCGTGTGCTCGGGCTCGTCCTGCTGGCCCTGGCCGGGACCGTGCCGGCGTGCAGTACCCCGGACACGTCCGTAAACGTCATGAGCTTCAATATCCGCTACGGCTTGGCCGAGGATGGTGAGAACCACTGGCGCAACAGGGCGGATCTCGTTGCCGACGTGATTCGGACTGCCGACCCCGATGTCTTGGGACTACAGGAAGCGCTGCGGTTTCAGATCGACGAGCTGCATGAGGCGCTGCCGGGATACGGGGAGATCGGCGTGGGACGCGACGATGGCAGGAAGGCCGGCGAGTACGCGGCCATTCTCTACCGCCGTGACCGGTTGCAGGTCCTCGACCAGGGGACGTTTTGGCTGTCCGATACGCCGGACGTCCCCGGGAGCACGTCGTGGGGAAACCGCATCACGCGGATCTGTACGTGGGCCCGGTTCTCGGATGTGACTGACGGCACCGAGTTCATGGTCTACAACGTCCACTTCGACCACGAGTCGCAGCCATCTCGCGTGCGGAGTGCCGAGCTCCTCGTTGCACGCCTTCGCGCCGCGGACCCCAAGGTCCCATCCATCGTGCTGGGCGACTTCAATGCGGGAGTGGACAACCCGGCGCGGCTCCTGCTGGCTCCAACGTCCGGCATGCAGGCAAACACCGAGACGGCGTCGCTGGTCGACACGTATAGTGCGACCCACCCGAGATCGGCTCGAGACGGAACGTTCAACGGGTTCACCGGAGAACGGTCCGGAGAGCGAATCGACGCGATCCTCGTATCCGCCGAGTGGACCGTGCGGTCAGCGACCATCGTGCATGCCGATCGAAACG
>JBDHJO010000291.1:0-2640 GCA_039586875.1 Gemmatimonadota bacterium
GATCTCGGACCGACCCGCACACCCGGAGGAGCCGGACGAAGTCGCAGAGGTCTTGCCGCAGCAGGGGCTCGCCGCCAGTGAGGCGGATGCGACCGACCCCCATACTCGCGAAGATGCCGACCAGGCGACTTGCTTCCTCGTAGTGCAGGATCGACGGGCGCGGCAACCACACATAGTGCTCTTCCGGCATGCAGTAGCTGCATCGGAGGTTGCACCGGTCCGTGACCGACACCCGCAGGCTCTCGATGGTCCGGCCACGCGCATCTGCGAGACCATCCATCGGCATCAGGTTCTGTCCCATTCACCGAGCATTCTAAGAGAGGCTGCCACGCGTGGCCAGTAGGACCGGTGCCGGAGAGCACGGCGACCCGCCGAAATGGCGCACTGTGCGCCATTGGAGACACTTCCCTGGAACGGGAACGTTTGCTATGCTCCGTTAGGCTCCAGAGGGGTAGCGCAGAACCTTCTGCCGTGTAAGGACTTGACGTGGTTAAGAATCGCGGTGGGGAACCCTGGCATGCTTCTGGCTCGTAGTATGGGGTAGGAGAGTGGGGCAAGGAACGAGATGACCTGGACTGGAGATTCGATGACTGGGTGCCTTGAAAGCGGCTCGTCGCTGGCATACCGCCAACTCGATGCGACCTTCGATGCGCTGGTTCCGGCGCTCACAAAGGTGCTCGAGCGGGCAGTGGCCGGTGAGGACGTGCGCTCCGAATCGGACGGGAGCGGATATCGCTTCGTCGCTCCGGTTCGCTTCCCCGACGGCATCGGGCGTGGATCCGTGATTGCCCAGATCTTCCCGTATCGTGACCGCCTGCGGATCGACATTGAATTGGTGCACAACCGGATGCTCGCCCGGAGTGACGGTTCGGCTTCGGAGCGTCGCTGTTACCTGAACGATTACGTGGCATCGACCACGCTGCCCATCGACGCACGCGAACTGACGGCGGACTTCATGCGGGATGTCATTCGCGGCATTCGCCTTGCCAAGGACGGGGTGCAGCGGTACAACCGCGAACAGGCGGCTCCGTGGTCCCGAATCTCCGTGGCACCTGCAACGGACTGACGCCGTCAGGGCGTGAATGCACCGAGGGGCGGCCAGCGTTGCTGGCCGCCCCTCTTCGCTGCACCCCGCCCGCCCTATTCTTCCGGGTCGGGCGCCAACGGCACGATCACGCTGGCCCAGGACCCAACCGGCTCGAGCGTGTACCGCGCATCACCAATCACGACCGCTGGCGCATCGTCGATCCTCCGCACCGCGAAGTACGGGAACCGGGCCCAGCTCAGGAACTGCCGGGCTCTGGGCCCCCGTGTGGCAACCACCGCAGGCCCCTCGGGCTCCCGGCTGAGACCAACCGGCTGGAGTGCTGCTCTCGCGAATGGGTGCGGCAGCGGCGATACGTAGTACTCCTCCTCGATTTCGGCGACCGCCCACCGCCGCAGCGGATTCGCCGGCATTGGCGCCACCATCACATGCACCGGCTCCCCAAGCCCGGCGTCCAGCGCTGCCTCTCGTACGCTCCGTTCGCCCAGCTCGCTCAGCCCGGCCATCGTGCCGACATACGTCACGAGCAGCACCAACGCCGCCACCGCGGGCGTGCCCGCCCCGGCAGCCCGACCGGCGCGCTCACGGCGCCTGGAGACCACGATGCCGGCCACCAGCACTGCCCACACCCAAGGATCGACGATGAACAGGGTGTCACCGTAGAACCACCGATCGGAAAACGGCATGAGGAGGCGTATGCCGTAGGTGTTGAGCAGATCGAGCAGCGGATGCGTCGCAACACCGATACCGGCCAACGCGAGAAGAGTTCCGGGCCGCGCCGGCTCCCCGCCGCGGCGTCGGCGCCAAAGCCGATCGATCGCGACCATCACCCCCGTGAGCACCAGGGGCAGGACGAGCCACGCGAGCACACCGTGGGTCCACCCCCGGCGGAACCAGAGGGCCGTGGTCGGCCCGTCCACGTACGCGAGCACGTCGATGTCGGGCAGGTTGGCCGCGATGAGTAGCGTGGCCGTGCCGAGCGCCGTGCGGCGCTTGAGCCCCGTCTGGGCCAGCGCGCCGCCCACAAGCGTGTGACAGACCGGATCCACGATCAGTCCTGGCCCGGCTCGGTCAACCCGTCCTCGCGCTCGGGAACGCACTGAGGGCACGGGCAGTTGGCCCGGAGCCACTCGTAGGTGTAGATGCCGGTGTCGTGACCGTCCGTCCATGTGATCCGGATGGCGTAGCTGCCCACCAACGCAACTGCCGTGGCCGCCACATCCTCAGCAACGGTCGCCGGATCCAGCAACGGTCGGCCGGTCATCTCCTCCTGGCACATCGCACACCGGCACGCAAGCCGCAGGTCGCGCGCGGGGTACGTCGCCACGTGCGCGTCGTCCCACGTGACCACGATCTCGCGGTCTCCTCGGTGGATGCGCTTCGGCGGCAGGGCCGTCACGATTCGAGCGCGGCGTCCAGCGTGACGCTCACATTCCCTCTGAAAAGCTTCGACACCGGGCAGTTTTCCTTGGCCGACTCCGCTGCCTCCTGAAACGCCGCCGCATCGATCCCCTCGACCGTTCCGCGTGTCGTGAGCTCGATACGGGTGATCTGGGCTGCCCCCTCCACCATCTCGAGCGTGCAGGCCGCGTCTG
>JBDHJO010000292.1:0-2639 GCA_039586875.1 Gemmatimonadota bacterium
ACGATTGGGAGACGCCCTACCGGACTCGGGAGCCGGAATCCTTCCTCAAGGGCGTCGGCGATGTTGGTGCCGCCGTCAGCCGAGAGCGCATCGAGCCACGCACGCGCCTCGCGGAGCCCGGCTCGGTCCACGGATGTCCAGCCGGCGCGGAAGGCCCGCACCCGAGTCGAAAAGGCGATGAGGCGGAAGCGATCGTCGGGACCCAGCGTGCCCAGCAACTGGTGCAGGGCGGTGCGCGCCTGTTCGAGCTTGTGGCCCGACATGGATCCGGACACATCGACCACCACGCTGACGTCCCGTGATGCGGTCCCCCGGGGCGCGCGGTTGGGAGTCAGGGTCAGCATGAAGTACCCACGGTCTCCCGGCTCGCGGTGCGTGAGAATGTTGATGCCGACCTCGCTGCGGGCGAAGGGCATCACGATGGACAGATCCCCGTGGACCGTGCCCACCGGACGGACCTCGAGGCGGCCGCCGGAACGGCGGACGTCGAGCTCATGCGTCGGCGAAAACGGATCGCGAAACGCATCGCCCGATGCAACAATCAGCGTGAAATCGACGGGCGTATGGCTCCGCACGCGGGGGCGAGTCTGTTCTCCCACTGGCTGTACGACGGGACCACGGGCGATGCCGGCGGCGTACCGATACTGGAGCCCGTCCCCGATCCGGTCGAGCACCTGCGAGAAACGCAGCGTGATCTTCCGCGTCTCACCCGCGGCGATCGGGAAGATGCGCGCGCGGATCAACCCGTGTCCCGCCAACTCGATCAACGCCGGATCGCGCTTTCTGCGCACGATCTCCTCGTAGATGGCGCGGGCCTCGGCGGCATCCATCGTCTCGCCTCGGAGCTCATTGTCACCCTGGAAGAGGGAGAAGTTCGAGAACACCGCCTCGCCCGGAAGCGGGTAGAGGTAGTCGCCCTCGCCGAGGGTGCCGCCGTCGTTGCGGAACCACTCTTCCACTTCGACCTGCGCAACACGGCCGACGACCCGGGCCGTGACGACCGTTCTCGTTTTCACGACGTGACCGATCCGGCCGGGCGGTGGTTCGACCCAACCTTGCGCCTGGAGTGATCCGGCGCCCAGGACCGTAAGGAAAAGCCATGCAAGCGTTTTCATGACAGCCTCTCAGTGTGTGCTACTGGAGAGGACGACCGAGCGGCTCCGACTTGCACACGGGGGGCCCGGCCGGCTACCGCACCCGGGGCGAGGATGCAGAACGCGGGAGGGACGATGAGAGGTTCAGGTCGAGCAGGACTGCTGGAACGGGGTCGCGGCCCGGAGGGCCGAGGCACTACCGCCCTTTATGTCCGATGACCTTCCCGTCCTTGAGGAAGACGCACCCCGGATGACCGGTGTCGTCCGGGCCGAGGTCGGGCCATTCGTAGCAGATCGAGGGCTTGGCCAACCGGCCGTTGGGCAGGATGCGGTCATGCAAGGCGCACGTGATCCCATCGTCATCGAGGTATCCGCAGGCGGAGATCATCTCGCATTCGACGACATCGTCGCTCGTGCGGGAGACCTTGCAGAGGTAGGGCGATTTCCGTGCCCGCAGGAGCAATTCCATCCGCGCGTCTGACTTGGGGGTCATGATCTCGAGCGTGAGATCTCGGCAGCATGCTGCGCCGCGCTTGTTGTCCGCGGTGCGGCACGGAGCGATCGCGCACGGATTGGCCGACTCCGCAACCGGCAGTTGCCGTCGGGCGGATCGCTTGAGCGGGAGGGGGAGCGCCTGCCGACGGGTCTTGAAGATGACGTCGAACGAGCCGTCAGGATTCCGGAACCCCGGCGGCTTCGGAGCCGGCAACCGGCTTTCGGAGGGCGTGCGGCCGTGGTGGCCGTGTGCGGTACAGCTCGCCCGTTCGCCATGTGCCGCCTTCGGCATCCGCAGATACTTGCACGGCACGTGCAGTACCGCATCCACCACGAGAGCAGACCCGCGAAAGTGCGGCTTACCCATTCTGATGTGCTCGGTGTGGCCCGTCAGCCACGTCGCCGCGGCGTCCAGGAACGTCTGGCTGTCCTCGTGTTTGTCGGCGATGCGCAGCGTGACCGACAGCTCTCGGCACTGACGGCCGAGGGCCGTACACGGTGGCGTTGGGGGCACGTGCTATTCGTTGGGCGAGAGGCAGGTGACCGGCGCGCGACTGAGCGTCACACGCCTCGAGATCAGGCAGTGGGTATCGGGGTAGGTACCTTCGACCAAGTCGGCGAGTTCGAGGTGTGCCGTCGGATAGCCCGCACCTCGGAACCGCACGTCGGCGCGTCCACCCTCGAGGAGGTTGCTCACAAGGAAGGCGACTCTGTACGAACCGCCCTTGTCGGCCTGGATGCACAGCGTGTCCGATGTGAAGACGCAGACCTCGACGTAGGCGAGCGGCTGCGCTGTTTCGAGGTCGGCCACCCTCCCGCCGAGCGTGACAATTGGCGGCCCAAAGTAGACGGGGCTACCCGGGGCGCAGGCCGCCATGATGACGGCGAATCCGCACACTGACAACAAGCGTCGCATCGTGGATGCAAGATCGCTCTCGGTACGCATGAATGGCAAGCACTTGCATGGCGTGTTCCGTTCCCCCGTCACTGCGCCGCCCGTCGCGCGGAGGTGACCACAGCGACGGCAACGACCGAGACTGCCAAGCCCAC
>JBDHJO010000293.1:0-2637 GCA_039586875.1 Gemmatimonadota bacterium
GCGAGCCGATCGTGTTCGGGTACCGTGACCACACGATCATCTCTATGGCACCGGTGTCGTCGGGGGGGGCGACACTCGCCGCGATGAGCAATATCCTCGAGGGATTCGATCTGCAGGCGTTGGGCTGGCACACTCCGGAGGCCATCCACGTCGTTGCCGAAGCCTGGAAGCGCGCCTATGCGGATCGCAATGCCTACCTGGCCGATCCAGCCTTCGTGCGGATGCCGGTGACCCACATGATCTCCGACGAGTATGCTGCCGATCGCCGGCGCACGATCCAGCCGACACGTGCAACGCCGGCGAAGGACATTGGCCCGGGGCTCGGGGTGCCCGAGCGGGAGCAGAACACCACGCACTTCTCGGTCGTCGACACCGAGGGCAATGCCGCCGCCGTGACGACGACCGTCAACTCGTGGTTCGGAAGTAAGGTCACGGTGACGGGTGGAGGCTTCGTGCTCAACAACGAGATGGATGACTTCGCCGCCCAGCCCGGCGCCCCGAACCAGTTCGGACTGGTGCAGGGGGAGAACAATGCGATCGAGCCCGGCAAGCGCATGCTGTCCGCCATGACACCGACGATCGTACTCGATCCGGACGGCGCACTGTTCCTCGTCCTCGGGTCGCCGGGGGGGTCGACGATCATTACAAACGTGTTTCAGAACCTCTCGAACGTAGTGGACTACGGCATGCCGCTCACACGGGCGGTCGCGGCGCCGCGGCTGCACCACCAGCACCTACCGGACCGGCTCCAATACGAACGCGGTGGGCTGCTGCCCGAGACGTTGCGGGCGCTCGAGGCGATGGGACACGTCGTGGAGGAGCGATACGATCTCGATGAGCCGTATCCGTATATTGGAGACCTCCACGCGATCCACGTCACGCCGGATGGAATGGTGGAAGGTGTTGCCGATCCGCGCCGCGGTGGTGCGGCAATCGGTTTCTGACGGGCTAGATTGCGGGTCGACTGCGCGTCCCGTACCCCGTCAACTCGACGTAACCCTCACCAACACGATCGCCATCGGCGTCTCGCACAGAAACCGCGCCTTCCCAATAAAACAGACCTGGTACCAGTCGCGTCACGTTTTCCTGTTCGTTGAAGAACGGAAGGATCTCGACATTGAGTTCCAGTGCGGGCAACAGGAGCCGCCACCGGCTTGGGTAGGTCGCGCCGGTCTCCTCGGAGCGCCAGGTGTCGAGGGCGGTGAGCGTCCAGTCCGCCGCATCGATATAGCGTGTGCGTCCGTCGCGTTCGACCATCGTGCCGCGGGCGAAGGTCTCGCCGCCCTCGGACCGCAGTAGATACAGCATGACCTCTCGCCCGTCATCGAGTCGCAGGCTGAACCAATCCCAGCCGACTTGATCGTCGGCAAGTTGGTTCGAGCCAAATTCCTTGTCCATCCACGATTCCCCCGTGACGAGAACGGTGTCCGACCCGATGGTCACCACGCCGTCCGTGCTGAGGCGCGTGAAGCTGTAGTACAGGCTCGCGGCGGTGCGGCCGGCACCCTTCCGTGAGTACCCGTTCGGTCCCTGAAAGACCAAGGGTTTCGCCGGTCGCGTCGACAGGGCCAGGGCGATCGACTTCGCGTCGTCGCGCATCTGGAAGTCAAACCCGTCGCCGCGCCACGCCAGGGTCCACCGGTCGTCCGTCCCGTACGGCGCACTGCTCCATGCGATCACGGAATCTCCGGGCTTACCGAACCGACCCAGATGGCCGTTGGGGCGGTACAGGACTTCACTGAACACATGTTCTCGGTTGGCCAGATCGGAGACGCTGGCGTGGCCCATGATGAGTGCGGGCGTTGCCCACTCCGATCGGTAGGGGAGCGAGTCGGGCGTGAGTCCTACCCGAAAGAAGGTGAACTGGTAACCGAAGCGCCGTGTAGAGTCCGCGGTGTCCGCCACGATGCCGGTGAAGTACCACCACTCTGTCTTGTGCGCCGGGTGTGCCCAGTGGTCGCGTGGAAACGACCACGCGTAGTTCGGATCCGCTGCGCGCCATTCAGCCTGGGCACCGCCACGCTGCGGCGTTAGACCCATCAGGACCAGGAGTGTGACGAATCGGATCACAGGTCGTCTCGGTTCAGTTCGGCCGCGGGCGTTTGTGCAGCACGGACAGCAGGATAGACAGCGGCGCCCGCGGCGACGGCGAGGATGGCGAGCGCCTGAAGTCCGAGGGTTCCCCACGGCCAGTACGGCTGAATCGTCCACCCGAAGAACGCGCGGTTGATCACAAAGATGAGGATGATGGCGAGCAGGGTGCCGCCCACCGTTCCGAGCACGAGTGCCAGCGCGGCCATCGCCAAACCCTTGCCGAGAAAGACGGTGAAGATCTGCTCGCGGAGAGCCCCGAGCGCGCGGTACAAGGCGAGCTCGGACACCCGTTCGCGTGCAATGACGATGAGCGTGAGTGTGATCCCGCACGCGGCAATCAGCAGGCCCATGGCCTGCAAGATCCGCGTAATCGCGAATGTTTCCTCGAAGATACGGTAGACCTCGGTCTTGAGTCCCCGATTGCTGCGCACGTCCAGCGGTTGACCGGCCACGAGATCACGTACGGTGTCGACGACGCGTTGGGCGTCGGCATCGTCTTGCAGGTACAGCGCGATGTTCGTCAAGGGGGCTGGGCCATACACG
>JBDHJO010000089.1:0-4919 GCA_039586875.1 Gemmatimonadota bacterium
CTCCGACGTGTTCGAATCGACGACCGACACCACCGAACGCAGCCAGGCCCGTAATGGCGCCGTCGAGATCGGCCTCGAGCGCCGCCGCCGTCGCGAGCGCCATGGTCGCATTGCGTAGGTTGTGCAGTCCCGGCACGCGAAGCTCGAGATCTACCGTCCGCCCGTCGGGTAGACGGACCGTCGCCGCGTTGCGATCCGCGCCCCGGACGGGATCCGTCATGCGAACATCCGCATCTGCGGACGCACCGACACGCCACACCGGCACTGCAAGTTGGTCGCCCACGCGTCTCGCGCCACCGTCATCCGTGCCGATCAGCGCGCGGGATGCACGACCGGCGAACTCCACGAAAGCCGCTTCGAGCTCGTCGATCGACCCGTAACACTCGAGGTGGTCCGCTTCGACGTTGCTGACGATGGCAACGGAGGGGTCGAGCTGCAGGAACGAGCGGTCATACTCATCGGCCTCGACGACATACAGGGGTTCGTCCCCGAACCGAACGTTACCCTCCCATACTGCGACCCGACCGCCCACGAGTCCCGTGGGATCCCGCCCTGCGCCCACAAGCGCAGCGGTGATCATGGCCGTCGTGGTGGTCTTGCCGTGTGTTCCGGCGACACCAACGACGGTGCCACCGGCAACGATCTGGGCCAGCGCTTGAGCCCGGGTGAGGACCGGGAGCCCGGCGCGCCGCGCGGCCTCCAGCTCGGGATGATCGGCAGGGATGGCCGCGGTGTGGACCACGGCTCGGGCTTGCTCTATGTGACTGGGATCGTGCCCTTCGAGGACGGTGGCGCCGGCCCGGAGGACATCCGACGCTGCCGCAGGCTGCAGATCACATCCGGTGACGGTGACCCCCTGCCGCAGGGCGACGAGCGCAATGGCGCTCATCCCTGCTCCGCTGATCCCCATGCAATGGATGGGTCGAGGGTCCTCCGCAGCGAACAGGTTCATCAGTGGGCGCCAATATACGAAGAACCCGAAAGTTGCGAAAGGTATTGGACTTAGCTCACTACCCCCACGATGTGAGCAGCGATGTTTTGGGCTGCGTTCGGGTGTCCCCGGCTCATCGCTGCGGCCCCCATCGAGCGCAGTCGCTCGGGGTCACCGAGGAGTGCCGAAACCTCCTCGACCAACCGATCGGACCCGAGCTCGGCGTCGGGGAGGTGCACGGCGGCTCCACCAGCCGCCAACGCCTCGGCATTGGTGGTCTGGTGTCCGGCGGCGGAGGTTGGCAGCGGAACCAGGATGGCCGGGAGACCCCACGCGAGCAATTCGGCCGTGGACATGGCGCCCCCGCGTGCGACCGCGAGGTCCGCGGCGCTGTAGGCGTCGGCGATGGGATCGAGAAAGGGCCGCACGATGCGGTTCGGGGGCGCATCGAGGTCGCCGAACTCCGCCCACTGCTTGGATCCGACGCTCCAAACGAGTGCCACGTCGTCGAAGTGGCCATCGGCAACGGCCCGAGCCACGGCCCGGTTCACGCTCCGAGCGCCCTGGCTCCCGCCATACACCAGGAGCACCGGCCCCTCCGTCGGAAGCCCGAGCTTCTTCCTGGACTCCTTCCGATCAGGCCGAGGATCGGGCGGTGGCCGGATCGGGTTTCCGCACACATGGACGCGGGTCGTGGCACCCAGCTTCAGGTACGCCTCCGCTTCGGGAAAGCCCAAGTAGATCTCGCGCGCACGTCGTGACAATCGCCGGGTCGCCATGCCGGGGTACGCGTTCTGTTCCTGGAGGACCACCGGAATCCCGCGCCGAGCAGCCTGGTACAGGATCGGCCCGGACGCGTACCCACCCGTTCCAACGGCGATGTCGGGTTGCTCAGCATCCAGCACGCCAGCGCCCGCCCGCAGAAGCCGGGGCACGAGCAAGGGCCACCGAACGTTGCGCCACCAGGCACGCCGATGCACCGGCTCGAACGGGAGCAGATGGTACGGCACATCCTGTCCGGGCAGCAACTCAGCCTCGATACCACGCTCGGCCCCGACCAACACGACCTCCACGTCGGATCGAGCTGTTCGGAGGGCATCGGCGATCGCCAACGCGGGCATCAGGTGCCCGCCGGTTCCCCCACCCGCAATCAGGACCTTCATCGCCGCGATCGATCCGGCTCGCCGCCCTGTCGAGCGACGTTGATCAACACACCGGTCGCCAGGAACGTCATCAGTAGCGCCGACCGTCCAAACGACACGAACGGGAGCGATATCCCGGTCGTCGGCACGACGGCCAACGTGACCCCGATGTGGAGCACCGTAGCAAGGCCGATCATGACCACAATGCCGGTCGCGAGGTACGTGCCGAAGGGATCGGGCGCCCGTCGGGCCACGCGAAGGCCAATGAGAAGGAAGCCTCCGAACAGGGCCAGCATCAGGACCACCCCAACGAACCCCCACTCCTCGCCGATGGTGCTGAAGATGAAATCGGAATACGCGTATTGGAGATACCCGAGCTTGTGCATGCCCTCTCCAAACCCGACGCCGAATACCCTGCCGGCTCCGAGTCCGATCAGCGACTGCTGAATCTGCCAACCGGCATCGGCTGCATCGCCGCCCGAGCCCAGGAACCCGACCAATCGCGCCAACCGATACTGTACCGACGTCACCTCGTGCCAGAGGATCGGAACGGCCACGAGCCCCAGGAGGAGGAAGTGCCCGATGCGTGCACCGGCAACGAACAGGATCGTGCCGGCAATCAAGAGCATGATCGTGCCGGTCGAGAGATCGGGCTCGAGCACGACCATGCCGGCAACCGGTATCAACACGATCAAGAAGGGGAGCAACCCGGTCTTGAATTCGCGAATGGCCTCACCCTTCTTGGCAGCCAGCATGGCCGTCCACACGACGACCGCAAACTTGGCAAACTCGGACGGCTGGACGCGGATACCGACATCGAGCCACCGGCGCGCCCCATTGACCTCGGGCGCGATGGAACGCGTGAACGGCAGGAGCACGACCAGGAGGGCCGCTGCGGCAATCGCCATCAACGGCCAGCCGAAGCGGCGCCAATGGTGATAGTCGGTGCGCGCGGCAACCAGCAGCACGACAACGCCAACCAGCACCCCCTGGAACTGCTTCAGCGCGTAGTAGGCACCACCGTATCCCTCGCGCACAGCCCAGAGACTCGAGGCGCCGTAGACGGCAGCGACGCCGAACACTGACAACACCGCCGCTAGGATTCCGAGAAGCCGCGGCTCCCACGCGGCGGGGGGGGTCATCGTGCGCATCTAGAGCGCGGCCACGAGCTGGCGGAACCGCTCGCCCCGTTCCTCGAAGTTCCTGAACTGATCGAAGCTGGCACAGGCCGGTGACAGCAGCACGACGTCTCCCGGCTGGGCCCCGGTCCCGGCACGCTGTACCGCATCGTCGAACCGCTCGACCACCTCGACCCTCACCGCGGTGCCCAGCGCCCTGGCCAGGTCCGGCCCCGCTTCACCGTAGGCGACGACCAGGCGACAATGCGGCGGCAGCAACGCTGCCAATGCCTCGAACGACTCGCCCTTCGGATGCCCACCGGCAAGGAGCACGTACGGTCGTTGCATGGCGCGGAGCGCAACCGATGCGGCGGCAACGTTGGTTGCCTTGGAATCATTGATCCACTCCACGCTCCCGACGTCCCGCACCGGTTCGAGACGATGGCGCGGCGCCTGAAACGAGCGCAGACCATCTGCCAGGTCTTGACCTTTGATGCCTGCCGCAAGCGCGGCGAGCATCGCCGCGAGGGCGTTGGCCACATTGTGGTCGCCCAGCAACGGCAACGCCTGCCGCTCAATCACGGTCTCCCCATCGACCTGCAACGTGTCCGTGCTCCGATCGAACCACGCGGCGGCGGGTCGATTGAGACTGAACTGCCGCACGACGCCGTCGACCCCGCGCGCGAGATCCATGACTGCCTGGTCGTCGCCGTTCAGGACCCACTGCGAGCCATCCGTCGCGTTGCGGAAGAGGAGTCGCTTGTCCGCGTAATAGGCTTGGACGTCGGCGTAGCGATCCAGGTGGTCGGGCGCCAGGTTCGTCAGGACACCGACGCGCGGACGGAGATGGGGCGAGTCATGCAGCTGGAAGGACGACGCTTCCACCACGACCCAGGAGGGACGCTGCGGATCGCCTGCGACGTCTGTGAGCGGGCGGCCGATGTTCCCTGCGGCCACGGCAGACACCCCTGCCGCCGTGAGCAGGTGCGCGATCAGCCCGGTCGTGGTGGTCTTGCCGTTGGTGCCGGTCACCACGATGAGGTTGGCGTCGTCGAGCGTCCGCGCGCCGAGGTCGATCTCCGAGACGACATCGACGCCAGCTTCCCGAGCCGCAGCGATCGGGACAGCATCCGGAGGGACACCGGGGGACACAACGACGGCCACCGCAGCACGGATGCGATCGAGGTCGTGGCCGCCGAGATCGACCGACACCTGATGCAGGTCGGCGACGGCCTCCCGAAGCACCGGGCTGTCGGCCGCATCCGATCCGTACACACGGAGCCCGTGACTGGTGAGCCAGCGGACGGCCGCCAACCCGCTTCGCCCCAATCCGATGACCGCGACCTCCCCGTTTCGCCACGAATCTGGGATCATCGAATCTTGAGCGTCGAGAGCGCGAACAGCGCACAGAGAATGCCGACGATGTAGAACCGAGCGACCACTCGCGATTCGGGCCACCCCAGCTTTTCGAAATGGTGATGGAGCGGTGCCATGCGGAACACGCGGTGTTGGTCGGCGTAATCCCGGCCGCGGCGCCGTTTGTGCCATCGATAGACGCCGGTCTGGAGCAGCACCGACACCGCCTCCGCCACGAAGACACCGCCGACGAGCAGCAGGAGGAACTCGGCCTTCAGGAGGATGGCGACCGTGCCGAACGCGCCCCCGATCGCCAGGCTTCCGGTGTCGCCCATGAACACCTGCGCGGGATGCGCATTGAACCACAGAAAG
>JBDHJO010000089.1:4948-16030 GCA_039586875.1 Gemmatimonadota bacterium
ATGTAGTACACGAAGAGATATGCAGCCGTGTCGATGCGGCCGAACAGGTAGGCAAAGACCGCAAACGCCGCCGCGGCTATCGCCGTCAGTCCGGTTGCCAAACCGTCCAGGCCATCGGTGAGGTTCACCGCATTGCTCGTTCCCGTCTCCACGACGGTGACGAACAGCACGTAGAGGACCGGGGGGAACAGGATGAGCACGTACTTGAAGAACGGAACCGTCGTGCCGGTTGCGGGCATGTCGGTCCAAAGCGGGGCAACGAGCAGATACGTGCCCAGGAGCACGCCGAACGTCACCTGGCCCACCAGCTTGTAGCGCGCGATCAGGCCGCGCGTCTTGCCCGACACCACCTTGAGATAGTCGTCGACGAACCCGATGCATCCCATCCAGAGCGTGGCGATCGTGGCCACCATGACGAAGCGATTCGTGAGCGGGGCCCACAGGAGGGTGGGCACCAACGTCGCCATCACGATGATGACGCCGCCCATCGTGGGGGTGCCGCGCTTGGATTGATGCGAGGCCGGCCCCTCGGCGCGGATCACCTGCCCCACCCGTCGATTCTGCAGTCGACGGATGATCGAGGGCCCAAAGGCAAACGACAGGACGATGGCGGAGACGGCCGCTCCCGCTGCCCGGAACGAGATGTAGTTGAAGAGGTTGAAGACGAGGAAGTCCGACGCCAGCGGTGTGAACAGATGATAGAGCACGGCGCCTCTACTATTCTGGCACGAGGAATGGGATGGCCTGTTCGAGCCGCACGCCGCGCGACGCTTTGAGCACCACCAACTCGTTTCCCCCAAGACGCTCGCCGACGCGCTCTCCCAAAGTGGCGGGGTCGGCGCCCGTGATCAACCGGTCACCGAGCGTGGACGCCCACGGCGCGAAGGCGTCGACGAAGGCACCCGTCACCGCCACGAGGTGCGGCTGCATCGCCAATACGTGCTCGGCGATCTCCGCGTGGAGGCGCGCGCTGTCATTCCCCAACTCCAGCATCGTACCGAGCACCACCACGAGCGGCCGGTCGCCCAGCATGGCCGCCGCCGTCTCCAGCGATGCCCGCACCGAGCCGGGGTTCGCGTTGTACGTGTCATCGATCACCAGAAGGCCGCCCGCCTCGATGATCCCCCCCCGACCGGACGGTACCGACACCGCAGCCAACCCCTCGGCCATGAGCTCGAGCGGGATCGTCAACTCCCGACCGACAGCGAGCGCGAGCATCGCGTTCTCGAGTTGATGACGTCCCGGCACCGGCAGGCGGATCTCGACGCCGTCGAAGGCGAAGACGGCGCAGCCGGTACCCGAGAGATGCCACTCGGTCGGCCGGATATCCGCCATCGCCGCGGTGCCGGCCACGAGGACACGGCGAGCCGCGGCACGCGCGGCGGCGGCCAGGCCTTCCGGCACCGTGCCGACCACGGCGACGTCGACGCCCTCCACTAGGCTCACCTTCTCCTGCAGCACGCCGTCGAGTGTTCCGAACCCTTCCAGATGCCCGGCGCTGACGTTCGTGACGACGCCGACCGTGGGCTCGACGATCGCGCGCAGCCGCGCCAACTCACCGATCACACTCGCTCCGGTTTCCACGACCAGTGCCGTGGCATCCGGGGGCGACTCCAGAATCGTGAGCGGCACCCCGATCAAGTTGTTGAGGTTGGCCCGAGTCGCATGCACCGTCCACCGTGCGCCGACCACGCGCGCGAGCATCTCCTTCGTTGCCGTCTTGCCGTTCGTCCCGGTTACCGCGACGACGGGGCCCGTGATCTCCCGGCGGCGATCTCGCGCGAGCGAGCCGAGCGCCGCGAGGGTGTCAGCGACCGGAAACACCGGCAGCCCTGCCGGCGACGCCGTTCCCCGCTGCACGACCGCCGCACGGGCCCCTCGCGCCAGTGCATCGTCCAAGAACGCGTGCGCGTCAAACCGTTCCCCCCGCAGGGCAACGAACAGATCCCCGGGTGTGATCGAACGGGTGTCCGTCGAGATCCCGCGGAACACCCCGTCGACGGCTGCGGGCGTCCCGAGCACGCGGCCAACTCGTTCGGCAGTCCAGGTCATGTATTGCCGCCCGTCCGCGCCAGGCCTGCGGCAACGATCGCTCGCTCGTCGAACGCCCGGCGCTCCGTCCCGACCACCTGGTACGTCTCGTGCCCCTTCCCCGCGAGCAGCAGGCAGTCACCCGGTCGGGCAATCGTGAGCCCATGATGAATGGCCTCCTCACGATCGGTGATCCGCACGTGCTCGGTCGTTCCCATCCCCCGTTCGATTTCATCGATGATACGATCCGGGTCTTCCGTCCGCGGGTTGTCCGACGTGACGATCGCGAGATCGGCTCCCTGTGCGGCCGCCCGGCCCATTAGCGGACGCTTCGCGCGATCGCGATCACCGCCCGCCCCGAACACCACGATCACTCGAGCCTGCGTAAACGGTCGAACGGCTGCTATCGCGCGCTCGAGGGCATCGGGAGTATGTGCATAGTCGCGCAGCACGAGAAAGTCGCCGGCCACCAAGCGTTCGAGGCGTCCCGGAACCTGCGGTGCGGACGCCAGTCGTTCGGCGATGGACCCGGGATCGACGCCGAGACCCCACGCCAGCGCCGAGGCGCCGAGGGCATTCGCCACATTGAAGTCACCGAGGAGCGGCAGTTGCATCGCCTGGCCCCGACCATCAAAGACGAATGTCGCTCGGGCGCCGTCACCGTCCAGCACGATGTCGTGCGCCTGCACGGTACTCTTCGTGCCACGCCCGAAGGTCACCCGGCGGATCTCATCCCTGGACGGCAGCGCGTCCCACGCCGGTTCCTCGGCGTTCACGACCTCGATGCCGTCGCGGGCCAGCAAATCCGACAGTTTCGCCTTCGCCGCCCGGTATGCCTCCAGCGTCGGGTGATAGTCGAGGTGCTCGTGCGTCAGGTTCGTGTACACGGCACCGGCGAGCACGAGGGTCGCCAACCTCCCTTGATCCAACGCGTGGGACGACGCCTCGAGCGCCACGCGGGTCACACCGCGCGCTTTGAGATCTGCGAGTGCCGCCTGGAGACCGACGACACCGGGGGTCGTCAGATTGCCCACCGTTTCCACAGTCTGTCCCTCGCCATCGACCGCTCCGAGGGTCCCGATGGAGGCGGCGTGGCCATCGGCATTGAGAAGATGCCGTACGAGTGCCACCGTCGTCGACTTCCCGTTCGTGCCCGTAACACCGAGCACGGTCATGCCGGCGGCGGGATCGCCGTACCAGGTGCTGGCGATGGTCCCAAGCGCGACCCGCGTGTCGCGCACGACAACCTGCGGCACCGACGCCGCAACCGGGCGCGAGACGACGAGTGCAACGGCGCCGCGCGCCACCGCGTCCGGCACGAAGGTATGGCCGTCCGACGTCGTCCCGGGAACGGCGCAGAAGAGGGTCCCGGGGGTGACGCTCCGGGAGTCGTCCGTGACGCGTTCGATCGGCGGCACCGTCTCGGGCTCGGCAACTACCTGCCCGGCGGACCGCAGCGCCGCGAGGATCGCCTCCATGCCTCTCATTCGCGCGCGCCGCGCGCAGCGGAGACGTGAATGAGCGTGCCCGATGGCACCTCCGTACCCGCGCCGGGCGCCGTCTCCCGCACGGTGCCCCACCCCGACAACTGGACCCGGAGGCCGGCATCGTGCAACGCACGCGCGGCGGCGCGCATCGTCAGCCCTTCGACGTCCGGCACGGCTCGGAGCTCCGGGGGCTCCGGCGCCGTCGTGCGCGGCCATTCGGTCACCCACTCCGTGCTCTCGTGAGGCAGGGCGATCACCTCGGAGGATTGCGCGCGTGCCGTCGACAGGCGGGTACGGTCCAACACGCTGCTACGGGTCGCAAGCAATTGCTGAAGCACCGATCGCGTCACGGGTGCAGCCGTCAGGCGAGCGTAAGCGCCCTCCGGGTCGTCGAGCTTGATGACCATCACGAGCTGCGGATCCTCTGCCGGGAACATGGACACGAACGTGGACGTGTAGGATCCAAGGACGTACCCACCGGGGCCGGCCCGCCGTGCCGTGCCGGTCTTCCCCGCCACCTCATAACTGAAGAGTGCCGCCGTCTCCCCCGTGCCACCGGGATAGACAACCGCGCGCAGCATGTCCCTGAGGGCATGGGCGACGTTCGGCGATACGACTTGGCGGACCGGCCGCGGCGTGTGACGGTAGCGCACCCTGCCGTCCGGGGCGCGCACCTCCTTGAGCAGCGTCGGTTGCAGCAAGACGCCGTCATTGGCGATGGCGGCGTACGCCATCGCCAACTGCAGGGCGGTGGCCGAGATCTCGTAACCCATGGCGAGGCTCGCGGCCGTCGTACCACTCCACCGGTCGGGGCGCGGCACCGATCCGCGGGCTTCGACCGGAAACTCGATCCCCGTGAACGTGCCGAGCCCAAAGGCCCGCAGGTAGTGGAACTGCTCCTCCGGCGAGAGCCGACCGGCGAGCTTCACGATCCCGATGTTCGAGGAGTGCTGGATGACGCCGGCCAGCGTCAGCCACCCTTCCGGGTGATCATCCGTCACGGTCCGGTACTCGAGCTCCAGCTTCCCGCCCTCCGTCCAGACGCTGTCCGTCGCGCGGACCCTGCCCATGGCCACCAGGGCCGCTGCGGCGAAGAGCTTCGCCGTCGACCCGGGTTCGAAAGGAGCGACGATCGGGCTCGCCTGATTGGGCCCCTCCCACGCGATCGCCAGGACTTCTCCGGTCGTCGGGGCAACGATGACGATGTCACCGCCCTCCGCCTGGAACTGCACCATCGCATTGTCGAGTGCGCGTTCGGCGATCTCCTGCAGGTCTGCGTCCAGCGTAAGCATGACGTCGTCACCGGGCTGGGGCACTGCACCAAGTCGCGCCGGAGACTCGTACTCTTGGCCCGTCCGATCCTTCAACACGACCGCCTCGCCCGGGACCCCCGTGAGTAGCGTGTCCCACACCGCCTCGAGCCCGGTTGCCTCCCGATCCGCGGTCGGCGCACGGCCGAGGAGCCCGCGGGCCAGCGACCCGAGCGGGTAGCGACGTCGCCAGCGCGGTTCGAGATGCACGCCGCGCACGGCCCGCAGGGGCTGCACCGCACTCGACGTGTGCACACCGAATTCCACCCACCGTTGCCGCAGGAGACGCTTCACGCGCGCAACCGGTTGGTCGAGGTGCGTGGCCAGCAGTCGCGCATCGGCGTCGGGATCCCGCAGTTCGTTCGGAGCCACTCCGACGGCGTACATGAGCTGATCGTCCGCGAGCACCGTCTCCCGTCGATCGAGAACCGCTCCGCGTCGCGGGGCGAGCTGCTTGCGCTCCGTTCGGTGGGCCTGGGACGTCGCAGCGTGCTTCGCGCCCTCCGCGATCTGGATCTGCGCTGCGCGCGCGCCCAACCCTACGAGCACGAGCACGAGCACGACTGTGATCAGTTGGAGGCGGCGAATGGGTCGTGTCATGGCCGGGGCAGCGAGTCAGGTACGGAGAGAATCACGATCTCGGAATCCACAGCCGCGCGCAAGCCAAGCTCGATCGCACGCCGCTCGATGACCTGGCGGCTCTCCGCTCGCCGGACACGTTCGAGAACCTCCGTCCGACGAGCCTCGAGCACCGATCGCTCCACGCGGAGGCTATCGAGCCGCCCTGCATCCACCACGGCCGCCGTCTGTCGCGCCACCACCCACACCAACATCGCGAGGGCGAACACCAGCCAGAGCGACAGCCACATGCGCCCGCGTGGCTTACGCATCCGTCACAAACCCCCGGAGCTTGGCGCTGCGTGCGCGCGGATTCACGGTGATCTCCTCCGCCGTCGGGGTGAGGACCCGAGCCGGATCGCGCCGGCCGAGTGCGCGCCCGCGGCAGGTGCATACGGGCTGCCGTGGAGGGCAGACGCACGCACGCGACCACTCGCGGAACGCATGTTTGACGATCCGGTCTTCCCCCGAATGATAGCTAATTACGAGCAAGCGCCCGCCGGGTTGGAGGGAATCACGATAGGCCGGAAGGGCAGCTTCCAGCTGTCGGTATTCGTCATTGACTGCGATGCGCACCGCTTGAAAGAGTCGAGCGAAATCGGGCGGGCCGGAACGCGGCCCCAGCGCCTCGCGAATCGCGTTCACGAGATCATCGCTGGTGGCAAAGGGCGCTTTCTGGCGTCGACGCACGATGGCCGCCGCGAGTCGCCGGGAGCGCCGCTCGTCTCCGTAGGTGTGGAAGATCGACGCGAGCGACTCCGCCGCGCGGCTGTTCAACACCGCGGCCGCGGTCTCTCCCTGTCCCTCCATGCGCATGTCGAGGGGGCTGCCGGGCCGGAACGTGAACCCGCGCTGGTCGTCGTCAAGCTGGCGAGACGACACCCCCAGATCCAGCAGAACGAGATCCGGTTCGAACTCCTGGACCTGCTGCAGCACCTCTGCGTCACCGAACCGTCCGGGGACCCACTCGACCGGCGCATCCGGCAGTCGGCGACGGGCGGCGCGCAGGGCAACCGGATCCCGGTCCACGGCCAGAACGGTGGCACCGCACTCCACGAACATCGCTGTGTGCCCGCCTCCGCCGGCCGTGCCGTCGACGATCCGCGCAGCGGCACTGGCCAGTGCACGGATCTCGGTCACCAGAACGGGTCGGTGATAGGTCATCGGCGCTCGCGCGTCGGGGATACGCGAACGGCCCCGCGGTTACTCCCGCGGGGCCGACGTGTGCGTTACCACATGATTGAGCGGGGCTGACGGGACTTGAACCCGCGGCCTCCGGTGTGACAGACCGGCACTCTAACCAACTGAGCTACAGCCCCAATCCAGGACAGCGCTAAAATGTAGACACGCCAAGCCCCGATATCAAGCAGACGCTACTGGCAGCCGTACGCCTGCCGAAGTGTCGGAATGCGTTGCTCGAAGTTGACGAACTGCTGCCGGAACTGATCCGCCGCATTCGGGGAGATCTCCGCCCCGATCTCGGTCGCCTCGAGCCCCCGCGCAACCATCGCAGCTTCCTCTTCCACCAGCTCGCACGACTCGCTCGCCGTGACTTCCGGATCGAACTCGAAGATACGCATCATCAAGCCGTATCCGAGGAAGAAGTGCGCCTGCGTCTGGAGTTGCCGCAACAGATCGTTCGCGATGGCCTTCTCCAAGATATCCACGGCGATCGGCATCGCCTGCCGCGTCTGCACGAGCGCGGACCCCTTCTGGTAATACGTCACCGCGACGTTCATCAGGACCGACGTGTCCTGCGTGGCCTGGGTTGCCTGATCGAGATATCCGATACCGCGCAGGAGCGATGCCGTGTCGAGCGGAACCGCGGTGTCGATCACCACATCTTCGAGCAGAAGCCGCGCCCCCGCCAACGCGCTGCGGTAATCCGTGGGATCCAGCTCAATCAGGTGATCGTAGATACCCAAGACGGAGTCGGTCATGCCCATGACCGCGAGCGCACTTGCGTGTGCTCGCAGCAGACCGCGGTTGTCCGGCGCATTCGCGACAGCCCGTGCGGACCACTCGAGTTGTGCGGTCGTATCGCCCAGCGCTTGCGCGGCGCCGATGATCTGTTGGTAGAAGACCGTGTCGGACACCAGTGCCGTGTCGACCTCGTACTGCTGCGCGAGCGCTTCGAGCGCGCAATCCCAGATTCCGCCCTCAACGCACGCCCTCGCCTTCAACTGCATCATCTCGAGGTCGCCGGAATAGCGCATCAGCCACTCGTCGGCGAGCTCACGGGCGATTTCGTAGTTGTTGGTCGTCATGGCTCCCGCCACGACGCCGGTCCGAAGCTGCCGATCGGTTGCCTGGATCATGCTCTGCCGGGAAAAGGCATTCAGCGCCTGGACGGTGTCGGACTGGCTCTGATACAACCGGCCAAGCCGTTCCCATCCCCGCGCCAGGAGCGAGTCCCCAACGACGGCACGCTCCACGTAGACGATCTGACTATCGACGGGCTCCCGCATCGCCTCCGATGCGAGCTCCGCACACATCGCTGCGGCGGGATGGTTCGGGTATTCCTGGAAGACACGCAACGCGCGCCGCTTGGCATCCTCGAAGTCACCCCGGTTCACCCGCTCGGAGCACTCCCGCACGCGGGCCGCCGCCTTGACCACCGCATCGACCGTATCGGCGACGCTCTGCGCGTACGACCGCGGCGAGTCGCCCGGCGCTCCACGCACCTCCACCCACCCCGCCACGCCGCTGCGCTGCAAATCGACAAAGCGGAACGAGCCGATCGGCGTGGTCCCGTCGTGGGACAGGCTTCCGACCATGTACGCGTCCGCCTTCACCGCGCGCGCAAGACGGTCGGCGTCGACGGGCGAAAGCACGACGTCGCACGCGTACGCCGACTGCTCGAGGACCTCGCACACGCGTTCGGTGGAATACACGTACAGCTTCTGCCGGAGCTTCTTTCGCAGCTCCTCGCGCAATTCCGTCGTGAACTCGACGGCGAAGCTCGTGTCGGTCGCCTGTTGCGGCTCGGGCACCAACACCAGCAGTCGCTCGTCGGAACGCGCGAGCGCCAGCTGGGCTTCGGCAGCAGTCGTCCCGGCCATCATGAGGATGGCAGCACCGATTGCTGCCCAACGCACGTGACGTCCACCGATTGCTGACCGCATGATCTCCGCCATCCTGATATGCGTCACTGTTGCACGACCTCCGAAATGGGCGAAGAGGGATTCGAACCCCCGACATCCTGCTTGTAAGGCAGGCGCTCTGAACCCCTGAGCTATTCGCCCCACTGAACCGTCAGAGTGCCAGTCCCAAGGGGAACAGGACACAATAGCCCAAGACCAGGAGCACAGGTGCCAGCGACGTCGATCCCTGCGCCAAGAGCCAGTACCCGACGGCCAGTGACACGACGGCAGCTCCGAGCAGCGCAACGTTCCGACCCCGAAACCGCAGGCGTGCCGGCGACCCAACCCTCTCAGTCATAGACACTCAGGCTAATCGGAGGTTCCACCACCGTCAAGCAGGATCACGCCACTCGTCGTCCGGCACCACCCAGCCGTGGTTCAACGCTTCCCGGCGGCCTTCGTCGCGGAGCCGCCGACGGCTCCACAGAGCCACGAGGAGCAGGGCAACGAAGATCCAGAACACCACAAACGACGTGAAAAACAACAGCCAGCCGTACCGCTTCTTCAGGTCCCGGCGCCACAGTTCCTCGAACTGCCCGAGCGTGATCTGATAGGTAGTGCGCAGGGCGAGATCGAAGTCGGTGGTCCGGCCGAGCTGCTCGATCAGCGGTTCCAGCCCACGGTCCGCGCCGAGGCGCTCCAGAAAGAGGACGGCGCTCGTCGCGAGCGCATAGGATACCTCCGCTTCCGAAGCGTAGGAGCCCCGGAGCGCGCGATCGATCTCACGCAGCGAGGGCACCAAACCCCGCAGGAGCGCAAAGTTGAGGCGCAGGGCTTCCAATCGGTCCCACTCGCCCGCCGCACGAGCCGCATACCCTTCGTCAAACCAACGCGGTACGCGGCGCGCGGCGGCGTTGAGCGCCAGATGCGCCAGTTCATGGCGCAGAATCCGCGGGAAATCCGGACCCGGTTTCACGATGATGGAGCGGGTGGCGGGGAACGTCGCCGCCGCGCCCCATTCCGGAATCCGCCCCGCCGTCAGTGAGTCGAACATGCGGTCGTTC
The DNA here is from genome assembly GCA_039586875.1 of Gemmatimonadota bacterium. Lineage (GTDB taxonomy): Bacteria > Gemmatimonadota > Gemmatimonadetes > Gemmatimonadales > GWC2-71-9 > JAOTVV01. Next base: position 14,542 of record JBDHJO010000089.1, read on the forward strand.
GGGGCCAGAATGATGCGGATCGGACCGGCCGGCGGTCCCGAAATGCCGGGCCACGTGTTCATCGCGTCGGCCATTTCACCGATCGCAGTGGCCGATCCCTCCGTTCCTTCCCAATACACCACACTGACGCGCCCAACGTAGACCACGCGGGGCGCGTCCGTCTGTAATGCGAGCAGCAGCGCGAGGATTAGCGTGGCGGCTCCTGACCCTGGGCCACCAACTCGAGCATCTCCTTACACTTCTTACCCCACGGATTGAACTTGTTCGCGCGATGCCCATCGTCCCACGTCGCCTTGGCCGTGTCGGGATCGCCAGCGAACCACTGGGCCCGTCCAAGCTCGTAGTACGCCTCGATCAGGTTCGGGCCGAGCTTGAGCGTCTTCTGGAGGAACGTCTCGGCATCCTCGTACATGTCGCGCGCGAGGTACACCAAACCGAGATAGTAATGCGCGTAGAGGGTCGCCTTCTTGTCGTTGTCCAACCGGATGGCCTTCGAGAGGTGTTCGATGGCTTCCCCGTACACGTTCTTCTTCAGGCAGATGTAGCCGACATTGATGCGGGCGAGGGAGTTGGACGGCTCCTTGGTCAACACATCGTGGAAGGTCTCGAGCGCCGCGTCATACTCCTCGTTCAACATGAGCGCCCAACCGAGCAGCGACTGCGCCGGCAGCTCTCCGGGCGACAGCTTGAGCGCCTTGCGAAGCGCCTGTACCGCCCCCGGATAGTCACCCAGCGAGATGAGACTCCATCCCTTCTCAATGAAGGTGGACGCGCCGATGTGATCCGCGTGCACCGCCGGGGCCGCGCCGGTGAACTGGGGAGCCTGCCCGCCCTGCTCACCCTGGGCCAATTGCTTATAGCGGTCGACCAGGACACGGATCTCTTCCCGCAGCGCCCCGAGATCGGTGATCGCGCCATCGACGGTCTTGAACAGCTGGATGATGTCTTTCTTCAGCTGTTCGCGCTCGGCGCCCTGCGGGGCCGCATCGACCGACTGCATCAACTGATCGTAGCTCGCCCGTAGGGGTGTCACGATCGACTCGCTCATCGCACCGTCTCCCGCACCGGCAATACCGGTGGCTGCATTGGCGCGCTCACGTCAGCGCGCTCACCGTATCGAGATTCGTCCGGGCTAACTCGTGCCCAGGGTTGAGCTCCAGTGCCCGATGCCAATACTCGGTCGCCTGCTCGTTGTCCTGCCGCTTATACGCGATGTTCCCGAGACGGAAGTAGACATCGTCCCCGAGAGTCGGTTGCAGACGAATTGCCCGTTGGTAGGCGTCCCAAGCTTCGTCATAGCGCGCGGACCGGTACAGCAGATCTCCCCAGTTCTTCGCCAACTGCGGTACCGTGTGCTCCGCGGTCAGCGCTTCCTGCAGCGTTTCGCCGGCCGCGTCCAGATCACCGCGCACCTCGAGAATCGTCGCGAGATTGTTCATGAGCACGGGATGGTGGCGGTATCGCTCGAGCCCCCGCCGGAGCAGGTCCT
>JBDHJO010000294.1:0-4243 GCA_039586875.1 Gemmatimonadota bacterium
GTTGGGAGGGAGTGGTTTAGGGAGCGGGGAGCGGGGAGCGGGGTGCGGGTGCAGGGTGCAGAGGACAGAGTGCAGGGAGGGAGGAGGGAGGAGGACGGACCTCTATGTTCCCCTTGCACGCCTCACGCTCTCTGCAATCCCGATCGCTCAAGCGTCGGCTCGGCGCTCCGCGATGCGTCATGAATGACGCTTCGATTCCTTTTGCCCTTCAGGGCGTGCCGCCGAAGGCGCCGAGCGGCGGCTTGAGCCGCCGAGTCATGCGAGGCGCTCTTCCGCGGTGGCTTGAGACACCAGCTCTCACTCCAACCCAGCAAGCGCTGCAGGATGGAAGCGGTCGCGGTCCTTCTGTCGAATCTCGACGAACTGCCCGTCGGTGAGTCGGATGACAACACTGAATCCCAAGCTCGTGCCCGTCAGTGCGGCGGCGCCGTCGAGAAAGCGAAACACGCTAACCCCGGTATCGTGCTTCACCGCGCCCCCGTCAAACCAGACGTCGAACTCACCCTCCAGGTCGCCTTCCACGGGCGTGCTCCGCTGACCCGGCTGGGCGCTCATGAGGGTGAGCACTCTCCCTACTTCCGATGCAAGCTGTGGCTCGAACATGCGTTGCACCCTCCGTAATACCGATTAATCGCTCATCACGCTTCACCTTTCACGTTTCACGAGCTGGCCCCAACTCACAGTCGATGGCTGCGACGCTGAAAGCGGCGGATTGCGCCGCCGATCCCGCGTGGCGCTCACCACAGGCCCGGATGCTCCGCCCGCAGCCACTCCTCGACGCGTTGCCGCAGCGCTCGCGCCAGGCCAAGCACCTCCTCCACCTCGGCTTCGGAGATCAATCCTGCAGCGTCGTACTCGGCGTGGTTGCGACGCTTGCGCGCCGTATCCAGGCGTCGCACGCTCTGCGCGTCGAGTCCCACGGTGAACCGGAGCGAGTTGATGGTGCGCACGTGGTGGCCGTCCCTGGCCGCACGGTACCCGCTGGCCGCCAGGGCGGCATGCGCAAGTTGCAGGGCGGCGTTGTAGGCGAAGTGATGCCGTGCATCGACGCTGACCTCGTGCACCGTGGCATCGTGGAGGTCTCGATCCGCGACGGCGAGCAGGGCACGGACTTCGTCACGACTGCTGCGATGGCTCGTCAACCACTGATTCGCCAACCACGCCTGCAAGCTCATGCTCGTCCCCGATCACGAAGAGTCGCTCCCCACGCATGAGGGCGCTCGCCAGATGGTCACCCCCACGCACGCGGTGCACCCACTCGGCGGGCGTGAACACCGACGGATTCACCTCCCGGCCGAGCCGCTCCTGGGTGTCGTGCAGCGCCTCGGCGACGTCGCCGAACGCGACGCTGCCGATGACGAGCACATCCACATCGCTGCCCGCGGTCAGCTCGCCCCGCGCGCCGGACCCGTAGATGAACGCCACGCGAATGCGCTCCGCCAACGGCTCCAGCGCCGTCCGGATGACGGAGCCCATCCCGACCGTCTTGGCCACCAGCGCTCTGAGCTCGCCGAAGACCGGGGACCGCGCATTGGCGCGGTAGTAGACCTGTCGTCCCTCAGCGATGCGATCGACGAGGCCGGCCGCATCGAGCGTCTTGAGTTCCCGCTGTACCGAGCCCATACCCGCACCAGCCGCACGCACGATGGCGCGCAGGTGGAACCGCTCGTCCGACCGACCGAAGAGCAGACCCAGCACCGCGGCGCGGGTCTTGGAGAAGAGCGCGGCTTCAATAGTACCCATATTGGGTACAAGTGTACCCTATTTGAGTACATTGTCAACGCTCCTCGGCGGCGCCATCGAAGCAAGCCTCGATTTCCCGGACGGCTTCCCACCCGAGCGCATCGATCAGGGCCTTCGAGGGCAGGCGGATGAACGGCATGGGGCCATCATACGGGGTGTCGCCGAAAGCACATAGGCAAAACCACGCGGATCGGCGCCGGTATTGGCGATCGGCCGACGCCGACTCTACCGTCCTACGGTCTTACCGTCCCATGGCAACGCGCGACGGGCAACGGAGTTCGCTCCCGTCGTTCCCGTCGTCTCCAGCGGGTGCAAGGTACAAGGCCCAAAGTACAAGGGATCTCGCTCCCGTCGTCTTCTGGTGCGTTCAACGTGCAACGTGCCGCGGGCAACGGACGGCAGGTGCTAGGTGCAAGGCGCAAAGCGCAAGGGGGAGCAGAACGCAGAATGCAGAGTGCAGTATGCAGCGGATCCCGCTCCCGTCGGTCCCGTCCTTAGTCCGGCGGCAAATCGATCCCCTTCCCCTCCGCGAGCATCCGCAGCACCTCGGCGTGCAGTTTCTCGAAGCCCGGCGGGGGCGGTTTGTCGGGATTGAGGCACGCGTCGATGATCACCTTCTCACCGATCTCGACGCGGCGGCCGGCATCGGACGGCTCCGGCGGCGGGAGGTCGTTCCTGTTGATGAACAACGCCATCGTTCTCTCCTTTCGGCACTCACAATCTGCGCGAGGCCTGTGACAGTCACTCGGCCGCGGGCCACGCGATCGGTGTGCTCGGTCAGTGCCTTTCAAGGCACGTCGCGGAGCGCCGAGCCCGCGCTTCAGCGCAGGGGACGACACGGGTGTCGGGGGTAGGCTGTCGTGCGTATCCGCGACCATTCGTGCCATGTGATACTTCCGATCCGACGCGTCGTACTGTGACGCCTCCATGCGCCGCGCCTCGTTCTCGAGGTCTTCCATCTCGTCTGTGAGGTACGGCGTGCGCGGCAGTTCGGCGAGCCTGGCAGACGCCTGGCGCAACTTGGACGCCGCATCCTCGAACTCGCCGCGATCGGCGCTGTCCACCGCCTCCTTCCGGGCACGGGCCGCCTCGAAGCGAACCAGCGTCGTCTCCACTTCCGGCTCCACGTGATCCGCTCCGTCCAGATTGGCCACGACCGGCATCGTGGTGTCGCGGTGCTCGATGCCTTCAGGCACCAGGTGGTCCGCCGAGACGTGCACCTCACCGAGTTGGACCTGTCCGAGATCCGTGACGTTCTCGACGTGGAAGATGAGGCCCAGGGATCGGGCTGACGTCGCGTACAGGTCGCCGAGCACCACGTGCCAGGATCCGTCGTCCAGCCGGCGCGTCGGGTAGTCCTGCAGGAAGGTGACACCCTGAACGCGCGGGTCGGTCAGCCGCACCACGACCTCGAGATTCTGGCCGGCAAGCGCCACGAGCCCTTCGATCTCCTCGTCGAAAATGCCGCCCATCTGGTCGTGGTGTTCCACGTACCAGTAGTTGCCGCGTCCGGCATCGCTCATGGCCCTGAGCAGGTCCTCGTTGAAGTGTGCGCCGAACCCGACGCAGGTCGTGCTCACCGATTCCGACTGCGCACCGCGGGTGAGTGCCGCGAGCTGCTCGTCGTCAGTGATACCACAATTGGCGCACCCGTCGGTGAGCAGCACCACGCGGTTGGTGCCCTGCACGATCCCGCCCTGCACAAACTCGCGGCCCTTGAGCCACCCACCCGAGAGATTGGTCGTGCCGCCCGGTTGGATGGAGCGGATGACGTGCTCGACGGTGGGGTCGCCGGCAGCACGCGGTCCCCACATCGGAAACACCTGGTTGTCGAACGCCACCACCGAGAGCCGGTCCCCGGCGCTCAGGAACCCGGCGAAGGCGACCGCCGCCTCCTTCGCCGCTTCGAGCGGTTGGCCGGCCATGGACCCCGAGCGGTCGAGGACCAGCGACACGTTGATCGGCGGGCGCTCGACCGGCGCTTCGCTGCCTACCGTGACCAGCATGCCCACCTGATGGGCTGCCTGCGACGTGAGAAATTTCGTCGACAGTTTGAGTTCCGTATTCATTGCAGTGTCCCTCCTTTGACTGGAGACACGATAGGAGAAGGGTGTGACAAATGCGCACCCACCCGTGCGGACCGTCCGAAAGTGGGACCAAGGTGTGACATCGCACGTCATCTCACCGTCAGGCGAGGAGTCGCAAGCCTCGGTCTCACCGTTCGCTCCCGATGAGGAGCTCGGGCTTCACCTTCAGGATCTCCGCGGCGCGCCGCACGATGGCGAGCGGGAAGATGTAGGAGCGGCCAAACGTCCCGTGCGGGACCATCCGCACCCAGCACGTCGTGTCGGCCGCGGCATGGCGCACGTAGCGCGCGTCGAGCGTGACGCGCCGGCAGTGTCCCCTGCCGGCGAGCTGCCACTCAGTCCCCAACTCCCGCTCGGCCTGCGCGAAGGCGGCGGTGACATCGGTGAACCGCAGGCCGTGGGCGCTGTACCCG
>JBDHJO010000090.1:0-13075 GCA_039586875.1 Gemmatimonadota bacterium
TTCGCGGTACGACCAGGACCCGGATCTCAGCTTGGCCGGCCTACCCCCGGTGCGACGAGACTTGATCCCCAGGCGGCGATATCTGACGACCAACGTATTCGAGGCCACGCGCGGTTGCGTGCACCCCTGCGACTTTTGCGTAGTGCCGTCAGCGTGGGGGCGTCGCCCGCTCCAGAAGCCGGTGGAGGAGGTCGTCGACGAGATTCGGCGCACGGGTGCCCGGAAGGCCATCTTCGTCGACCTGAACCTCATTGCCGACCGCGCGTACGCAGCCGCATTGTTCGAGGCCCTCATCCCCCTGCGGATCGAGTGGTACGGGTTGGCGACGACGCTCCTTGCCGCCGATGGCCCGTTGCTCGACGTGTGCGCGCGCAGCGGCTGCCGCGGGCTCCTGATCGGATTCGAGTCGCTGTCGGCCGGTGGGTTGGCCGAGGTCCGTAAACGCTTCAACACGCCGGACAGCTACCGTGAGGTGATCGAGGCGTTGCACGCACGGCGGATCGCGGTACAGGGGACGTTCGTCTTCGGCCTGGACGACGACACCGCCGACATCTTCCTGAAGACGGCGCGCTTCGCGGTCACGGCCGGGATCGATTTGCCGCGGTTCGCCATTCTCACGCCATTCCCCGGTACGCCGCTCTTCGATCGGCTCGCGGCGGAGGGTCGGATTCTCTCGCGTGACTGGAGCCGCTACGATGGGCAACACGTGGTGTTCCAACCGGCGCAGATGTCGATCGGGGACCTGGAACGTGGTACGCACAGCGCGTGGCGTCACGCGTACTCGTATGCGTCAATCGCCCGACGGCTGCGCGCGGCGGCTTCCCCGCTCTCCGTCTTTATCGGCACCAATCTGGGGTATCGCTTTTATGCACGGAACCTGAAACGTTTCTACACATGCGATTGGCCCGCCGTGCGTGACGGTCTGTCCAGTCGTGCCGGTGCCGAGCGTCGCCTCGCCCACCGCCTACCCGACGCTCGGCGCACCGCCGGGAAGGTGGCGTGAAGCTCACGCTGATCCACCCCTGCATCGGTCGTCACCCCGGCGACACCCGATACATCCGCAGTTGGCAGATGGAACCCCTTGCCCCGGCACTCCTGGCCGGGCTCACGCCGGCGGATGTCACGATCCGCTTCTATGACGACCGGACGGAGACAGTCCCGTTCGACGAGCCGACGGACCTCGTGGCGATGAGCATCGAGACATATACGGCACATCGATGTTATCAGATCGCGAGCGAGTACCGGCATCGGAGCGTGCCGGTCGTGATGGGCGGGTTCCATGCGACGCTCTGCAGCGAGGAAGTATCGCGGTATGCCGATGCCGTGGTGATCGGCGAGGCCGAGGCTGTGTGGGAGGAGCTCATCGACGACTTCCGCCACGGCACGCTGCGGCCCGTCTACCGCGGCAACGGGCGCCCGTCCCTCGAGGGGGTGCGGTGCGACCGTACGATCTTCCGCGGTAAGCGGTACGTGCCGGTCACTCTCGTCGAGGCAGGCCGCGGCTGCCACTTCCATTGTGACTTCTGCGCCATCCAATCGTATTTCGACTCGACGCAGGTTCGGCGTTCCATCGACGACATCCTCGCGGAGATCGTCGAGGCACGGACCCGAAAGAACTTCTTCTTTTTCGTGGACGACAACATCACGTCGAACATGCGGGAGGCGAAGGAGTTCTTCCGCGCCCTCATTCCGCTCGGGATTCGCTGGGTCTCCCAGGCGAGCATCAATGCCGCCCACGACGAGGAGTTCCTCGATCTGATCTCCCGGAGCGGGTGCCAGGGACTCCTCGTCGGGTTTGAGAGCCTCGATGACGCGACGCTTCGCCAGATGGACAAGAGCTTCAACACCATGCGCGGCGGGTACGAGGTCGCGCTGGCAAACCTGCAACGACACCACATCCGCCTTTACGGCACATTTGTGTTTGGATACGACCGGGACACACCGCAGACCGTTTCGGACACGTTGGCGTTCGCACTGCGTCACCGGCTCTACATGGTGGCGTTCAATCACCTCACACCGTTTCCCGGGACGCCGCTCTATCACCGGCTCGCGGCGAATGGCCAGCTCCTCTACGACGCGTGGTGGATGGATCCCCGGTACCGTTACAACACGGTGCCGTTTCGACCGGCACGGATGGAGCCGGAGCAACTGCAGCAGGAATGCCTCCGTGCGCGCAAGCAGTTCTATTCCCTCCGACGGATTGCGGCCCGGTTCGGGAACCCGGTCAACCGCTCCAGCGCGTTCATGGCGCGGAACTACCCGTTGATCTGCCGCTGGGTGATGCGGGGTGGCGCGGCACGCTGATCCCGACCGACGCGGCCGCCCGGAATACCCGGCGATTCCCCAGCCGTGTTGCAGTTTGACGTTGCCCGCGAGTCGGACGACGCGGATCTCCGTCGGCTTTTGCGTGAGAATCCGATGGACGGTGACATCCGACTCACACTCGAGCGCGAGCCGAACAGTTTTCTCGCGTCGACCATCGCCGGGGAATTCGAACAGGTCATCGTCGCCCGCGACCAGCACGCCCACACGATGTTGGGGATGGGCAGCCGGTCGGTCATGCCGGCATTCGTCAACGGCCGGCCGCAGCCCCTCGGCTATCTGAGCCAGTTGCGCGTCGATCGTCACCATCGTGGCCGTACACGGCTGCTCACTGGTGGTTACGCGGTGCTGCGGGACCTTCACGCCGACGGCACCACGCCGTTCTACGTCTCGACGATCGTCGCCGACAACCGACCCGCTCGACGAATCCTCGAAGCCGGGCTGAAGGGCTTCCCGACGTACCGGCGACTGGAGCGTCTCGCCACCCTCGTGCTTCCGGTCGGCCGACGGCGTCGGGTCCCGCGGTCGTCACTCCACGTCGCTCGAGCCAGCGCGGACCTCCTCCCGGAGATCGTCGCCTGCCTGGAACGCAACCTGTCACGCTACCAGTTCGCGCCGTATTGGACGTCCGACGTTCTCGGGTCGCCCACCCGAACACGCGGACTCGCGGTCTCCGACTTCTACGTGGCGCTAAAAGGTGGGCGCGTCGTCGGGTGCCTCGCCCGCTGGGATCAGCGGCACTTCAAGCAGGCAGTCGTGCGCGGGTACAGTCGTCGCCTGCGGACGGTGCGGCCCCTGGCAAACGTCGTCGCGCGCCTGGTCGGTTCACCACGGCTCCCGCCGACCGGAACGGTCCTCCGGAACGCATTCATCACTCACGTGGCCATCGATGGCGACGATCCCCATGTGCTCCGGCTCCTGCTCACCACCCTGTACAACGACTCGCCGGCGCAGGCGCTCGACTATCTCACTCTCGCCTTTGCGGATCGCAACCCGTTCACAGCGGTCGTGCGGGCGGCGTTCCGGCATCGCATCTACGCCAGCATGCTGTACGCGGTGCACTGGGAAGACGGACGGGCCGCGCTCGACAGGCTCGACGGACGAATCCCCCACGTCGAGGTGGCGTTGCTGTGAACGGTGTTCTCGTTCCCCGCGCCGCCCTCACCCCCGATGTCCGACGGGCGATGGTCGCACTGCTCGCCAGGCAGTTCGAGGGGGTACGCCGGCCGCCGTTCGAGCGAGACCTGAACGAAAAGAACTGGGTGATTCTCCTGCACGATGCGGATGGTCGGCTCCGCGGCTTCACGACGATCGACTGCTACGATGTCCGGCACCGTGGCGAACGACTCACCATCATCTACTCGGGTGACACGATCGTCGAGCCGGGAGCCCAGGCCGTGGGCTCCGCGCTCTCCCGGTGTTGGATCGGTGCGGTCAACCGCCTACGGGAGCGCGCGGGCAGTGATCGACTCTTCTGGTTTCTCATCGTGTCCGGATATCGGACCTACCGCTTCCTACCGCTCTATTGGCGCCGGTTCTACCCGTGCTGGGATACGCCGACGCCGCGTGAGACGAAGGAGCTCATGGACGCCCTCGCCACCAATCGATTCGGGGGTCGATATGATCCCGAGACGGGGGTCGTGCGCCTCACGCGGCCACAGGTGCTCCGGGGCGAGCTCCGCGGGATTCCACCCGGCCGTCTCGCAGATCCGCACATACGGTTCTTCGCCGAGCACAACCCCGGTCACGGTCGCGGCGACGAGCTCGTGTGCGTCACGGAGCTCGCGCGCGACAACCTCACCACCGCGGGTGAACGGATGTGGACGGCGGGAGAAACCGCACTCCTGGTCGAGGCAGCCCCGTGACGATCGGTGCCGCACTCGCCAACGTAACCTGGCTGGGAGGGAACCTCGGGGGGTGGCATCGGTACCGCTCGGCGCTTCGCAATGTGCAGGGCGCTCAGCGGACCATCCTCGCGCGGTACCTCACGCGAAACGCCGCCACCGTCATCGGGAAGGAATACGGCTTTCGGCACATCCGTTCGCTCGCGGAGTTTCGGGAACGCGTGCCGCTGTCACGGTACGACGACTACGTCCCCCTCGTCCAGCGCATCATGCGAGGCGAGGAGCGAGTGCTCACGAGCGATCGGATCCGGCTCTTGCAGCCGTCGAGCGGGTCCACCCACGCAGCGAAACTGATCCCGTACACGGCATCGTTGCAACGCGAGTTCCGTCGCGCGGTTGCGGCATGGATGGTCGATCTCCTTCGCATGCGGCCCCAGCTCCTCGGGGGGCCTGCCTACTGGTCCATCACGCCTGAGACCGATCGGGCATACCCGAGCGCCGCCCGCCCCATCGGGTTCGCCGACGACAGCGCCTATCTGGGAGGCGCGCTCAAGCAGGTCGTCGACGCGACCTTGGCCGTGCCGGCGGTCGTCCGCCACGTTCGTGACCTCGACGAGTTCCGTCGGATCACGCTGTTGTACCTGCTCAACGCCCCGAATCTCCGCCTCATCTCCGTTTGGCATCCCAGCTACCTGACCCTCATGCTCACCCCGCTGCAGGAGGCGTGGGACGAGTTTGTCCGCGACGTGGGCGGCGGATGTCACCATGCGGCTGCCGGCGTGCGCATCGCCCCGAATCCCGTCAGGGCTCGAGCACTGTCGAGGATTCGGCCGGACCACCCAAGTGCGATCTGGCCGAGTCTTGGGTTGATCAGTTGCTGGGGCGACGGGCATGCGCGAACGCACCTTCCCGAGGTCAGTGCCCTCTTCCCCGGCGTCGACATCCAGGCGAAGGGGCTGCTCGCGACCGAAGCGGTCGTGAGCATTCCGTTCGACGGACGGTGGCCCCTCGCCGTCACCTCGCACGTCTTCGAGTTTCTCGATGCCTCTGAACGCGCGTACTGGCCGTGGGAGTTGGAGGTTGGACAGTCCTACGCAGTGGTCGTGACGACCGGCGGCGGGTTGTACCGGTACCGGCTCGACGACCTGGTCGAAGTCACCGGATTCCTGGGGCAGGCTCCCTGCCTCCGGTTTCTTGGCAAGACCGACCGTGTTTCGGACCTCTTCGGCGAAAAACTCAGCGAAGGATTCGTGGGTATGACGGTGACGGAGCTCGTCGAACGCCACGGCCTGCAGCCGCGATTCGCGATGCTCGCGCCCGAGCACGATGGCGGGCGGTACGCGTATACGCTCTTCCTCGAGACATCCGCCGGTCTTCCCGTCACGCTCGAGGCGGACCTCGAGGCGGCACTCCGGGAGAACCCGCACTACGAGCATTGCGTGCAATTGGGGCAACTGGCCCCCGCACGGACTGCGCGCATTCCCGCACCCGCGTACGAGCGCTACGTCGGCGCACTGCAAGCCGACGGACAGCGACTGGGAGACATCAAGCCGTCACCGCTGAGTACCCGTCAGGGGTGGGCGCGGATCTTCGGGATTCTCTGAGGCGCCGCAGCGGCACACATCCGCGCAGACTCGATCAGGAGTGCTCGATGAGGTTCTTCAACATCTATCAGTACGTCGTACCGGTGGTGCTCTTCCCGATCAGCTATGTCCTGTGGTTGACGTGGTACGACGGCGATCACCGCTTGGTCCTGTTGACGCTCTCGATACCCGTCGTGTTCGCCTATGTCATCCCCGGTTTGGGCACGAACTGGCTCCGGTTGTGGGAGATCAACACCTCGCTGCGTCTGGGCCGGTTCAGACCACATCACGGGTTCGTCTTCGGTACCGCAGCCAGCCTCGTAACGCTGCTGTGTCTCTCTCCACTACCCGGCCCCGCCGGTGTCATGGATGTCGTCCGCGGCGGCTTCGTCGTGGGTAGCGTGCTCGCCTTCGTGAACTGGCTCTACGATATCGAGGCCATTAGGGCGGGCTTCATCACGGTGTACAACCGGCCCTTCCGCGAGGGTCTCGGCCCGGAGGCCATCGCCACTGATTACGCACCGGTGCTCTTCGGGACGTTCGGGGTATGCTACGGGGTCGCAATCCGGATCAGTCACCACGTCATCGAGGGGCTCGGACGCGCCGATCTCTACTGGTGGCTCCTCGGCGTCACCAACCTCACAACGTTGATTGTGCCGGTGACGGCGTATTGCCTGTACTCATATGTTCGCCACGGAACGTTCGGCCTTGCCGTCTCCGAGAACGTGTGATGACGAGCGGCAATCGCAGAGGTTCCTGATTGACGATGGAGACAGCGCCCCGAGGCATCCGGCCCCGGGGCGCTGTTCCTGTTCGACCTTCGTGTTCAGCTACTCGCCAAAACCGAATCGCACACCCACACGGAACTCGGGTGCCCGTCGATGGATATTCGGGAAGTCGTTATAGAAGCTGTTCCGAAGATGAAGCACGTAATCGGCATTCACGCCGACGCGGCGCCAAAACTCGTACCCAAGACTGGCAAAGACGAAGTGCACGACCTGATTGCCCTTGGCACCGCTCATGGTGTGCGTGAAGAAGCCGCGGTAGCCCAGGCGCGTGCTCAACCCGCCGCCTCGCACACCAGCCGTGGCGCGCAACCCGAGGCCAGGGCCAAAGTCATAGCTCCGGCCAGTGAAGCCCGCGTACTCCGAACTGACCGCTGCCATGACCATCACGTTGGGTTGCAGGAGCGTTTGGAGCGCCCATCCGTCCGAGAGACGCCAGCGACTGCGAAGGGTCGCCGCAAAGGACATGTCGCCCAGTTCGTACGCGTTCGAGTTCGCGTAGTCGTACAGCTGATCGATCGTGACGACGTGCGCCACCTTGTCCGACTGCTTCAGGGCGGTGTTCCACACCGACCCGTGCACCTGGAAGAGCCCGATCGGCGATGCGTCGGAGCCGTTGAGCTGCAGGTTTAGCTCGAACGCGTCGAACGGCGTCTCGACGGGGCGGAACGGATCTCCGTACGCTGCCCGGAACTCGAAGTACCCCGTCGCCTGCTCCGCGTCCGAAAGCCGCCCTTCAGCCGCAGCCCGGTACCCGACAGCGAGCGAGCTTGCCCAATAACTCGGGTATCGATTCTCTGGATTCGGGCCGTATTTCGACCACTCACCTCTGATCGCCCGCGTGAACCCACCGACCGGATCGATCAGGAAGCCGGCAAACTCCGAGAACGCCCTGCCGGCACCGCGCGATTCGTTGTTGCGGACCATGATCGCCGCACGGTGGAGCGCCTCGCCGATCGTGGCCCCGCCCAAACTCGTCATCGCCCAGTCGTTGATCGCCCCGCGGTTGTTTTCGCCGAACATCTCCCATACGAAGCTCCCGGCGAACGCCCACGCCGTTGACTCCCAGAAGTCATAGCCGTTGGACCGCCCGGCGTTGAAGTACACGTTCCCGTGGTACGGGTGCGCGAACATGTTCGTGGCGAGGTTGTTCGGGTCCCACTCGAAGCCGCGCTGAATATTGCGGCGGAAGGACGTCAACGAAAGCACCGCCGTCGTGTCGTCGGCCACGTGACGATTGAAATAGTTCGGGATCAACTCCAACGCCAGAAACTCACCGGCGGCGACCCAGAAATATTTCTTGTCACAGCAGAAGGTCGCCGGTGCCTCTTGCACGGGTGCCGGTGCAGCGAGCTGCGGCTCCTCCACGCCGGCCGGCTGACCAAGCGACGGCCGAATCTCGGTGACCTGCGTTTGACCCGTCGCAGAGCCGACCACCAGCGCCAGCAGCAGACTGACGCCCCACCCGACTCGTCCGATCATTGCGTGCATGCGCATGGTCGTCATCACCTAGTAGAGGGGCGCCATGAACCCGAAACGGAACGACCAGACACCGTTCTTCGCCGCCTGTCCGGCCGTCGCCGCATTCGCGTAGATGTTCGTCAGACCCAGCTCGTAGCCGATATCCAGGATCGTGAACTTCGAGCCGCCGGGGAACTCAACCGTCAGGGCGGCGCCAAGCGGCACGCCAAGCTCCAGCGATTCCAATTCCCCACCCGGCGTCGTCTCGTCGCACGTGTCCTCGAACTCGAATTGGTCGCCAGGCTTGTAACTGCACCCCATACCCAACCCGATGGCGATCCCGGCGTGGGGCCGCACCGCGAGGAGGCTACCGGGGATACGGAGCTTCCAGAACACCGAAAGTGGGAACTGAACGTAGGAGGTCTGATAACCGTGCGTATCGGGCGCGTCCGTGAGTTCGAGCCGCTTGCCGCCCTTTTGCACCCACCCTACCCCGAGCCGGACACCCAACGAACGACTGAACTCGCGATCGAGCGTTGCCAAGAATGAGAACCCCATCTCGAGCCCGTCCGACGCCGTGACGTAGCTGCCCGTCGTCGTCGCGGCGGTCGGGCCGGCCAGCAGACCCAGATGGGATCCCTGCGCATGCACCGTTGGCGCAAGCACGAGGAACGCAACGAGAAGCCCCAATCCGGCGCGCATCATGGCCGCTCCATCACAAGCAGGAGGGTGACAGGAATCGGCACGCCATTGCCGTTGATGTCGGCTTCGATGCCGGCGAACTCGTCGAAGATCAGTGCCATTTGCTCGTCTTCCAAGAAGACCTCACCCTCCCCGACCGGGCCTGCAGGACGGGTCAGGATGACGTCCTTCCCGTTCTCCACCGTCAACGTGCCGATCCGGAGATCTGGTGGCCCGACCGGAGGCAACAGCGTCAACGAGAACCCTCCGTTGTCCGCCACGGTCATGAGCACGACCCAACCGTTTTCGATCAGGTCGAACGTGTTGTTGAGATTCCCTGGCTCGGCGAACCGTGCCTGGGACGCTTCCCAGTCGCCAGTCATGTCCTCCAGCTCGACGTCGGCGATGACCAGGCACCCCGACACGACAGCGGCGGCCGCCAGCATTCCCATCCCGAATCTCCGAGCCTGCGTGATAGCAGTCATCGTGTCATCCCTCACGTCACAACTTCAGAACGGCCCCGAAGAGCCATCCCTGTTGCACGCCATTCGACCAGCGGTACGCATCCCCTCCGGTCTTTCCGTTGTCGTACTCGACCTCTTGGTAGTTGTACCGCATGGTGAGGTCGAGCGGCCCGGCGACGCGGAACCCAAGCTCGCCGGCGAGGGTCCACGCGAACTGGGACCCCAGACTGAACCCGCCGAGGTCCGTATTGAACGCTGCCCAGAACCGCCGGCCGAGTTCGCTGTAGAGCCGCACGCCAAGCACCGGATCGATCCACGACTCGTTGATGTTCCGCGGCGCGGCGCCGTCGAGCGTCACCGTCTGATCATGCCTCGTGTATCGCGCACCGCCGTAGAGCTCGATGGCATGCGCAGTCGAGAACGGTCCAACCTGCACGGCACCGAACACCTCGCCTGTGCCCCACGCCATGTTGTACGCACCGGGGATGATGTCGTCGGGATCATCCTCTGGGTGGGCTTCGGTCTCGTTCACGATCGTCGCCCGCGACACGTGCAACCAGAGGCGAGACCTGCCCTTGCCAATCTCAGCGCGCACGGCCCAGGCCTTCTTCAACAGCGTGTCCTCGACCGGCACGATCAGATTCCCGAAGACCTGATCGGCCGGGGGCCGACCGAGGTCCTCCGAACCCCCGAGGTTGGAGAACCAGAGATACGGGGCGAGCCTGAACGACCAATCGCTGTTCCCGCGATCCTGCGCAGCTGCCGGCTGAGAGGCGAGGGCAGTGATGACGAGCACGGCTGAGAGCAACCAAACCGGCGACATGCACTTCCGCACGATTTCAGGCATAGAGTTCGCTACAAATGATTGGGGACGAGGAAGTGGACCGGAGTCCACCCGAACCGCGGTAACGTAGCATCCTCGCTCTCGTGCGTCTACTATAAAGCCGACCTCACGCCCAACTTTGGCGACGACGACAACTCGTGCACGTATCTGGCACCTCGCGCTTCTCATGTTCCTCCGCAGGCCACACCGGCGGCGCTGCGCGCCCGGCGCCTTCGGCGACGTTCGCCCGCACCGGACTCCTACGGATTGTCTGCCTCGCGCTAGCGATCATGGGATCCCCCGCCGGGTCGAACGCACAGGATCGTGACGGTTCGACAGCGCTGGCATTCGCCGGTGGTGCGTTGGGCGCATCCTCCGGCGCCCTTTTGGGAGCGATGGGGGCGATTCCGCCGTGTTGGCAGACGTCCGCCGGGCTGCAGTGCGTGCGGGCGGGTGTCGGAGTCGGCACGGCGATTGGCCTCGCCAGTGGGGTGGCGATCGGCGCGGCCGATCGTGCCCGGCTCGGTCAGGTTGGTACGTCGGCGGCGATCGGGCTCGGAGCGGGTGTCCTCGCCGGGCTCATCATCACACCCATTGCCCAGCGCTTCACGTGGCGTGACGTCGCGGCCGTGGGCCTGATGGGCGGCGCCATCGGATCGGCCCCCCTTGGGTCCGCCATCGGGTTTGCCGCGGGGAGTGCTGCAGGGATCGTACTCTGGAAGACCGTCGACGACGTGACACTGCCCGATGCCGTCGGCGCGGGCATTGTTGGGATGTCGATCGGAGCGCTAACGCAGTGGATCGTGATGGCGGTGAATGCGCGGGACGCGGGTACCCAGCCGGCGCCCCAGGTCGTGCTCCCGTTCTCGGTGTCTTTCTGATGTCTCTCCGGGCACCGCTTCCGTTCCTGCCCCTCCTCGCCGTCGCCTTGGGGGCATGCATGCCGGCGCACGACATCACCGCCGCACCGGAATCGACACGCTCGTGTCCGCCAGCGGGGGGCGCCGTGGCCTGGTACTTCCCCACGCATGCCGGTGACAACACGCACCTCGATCGATGGTGCGTGACCGTCGGTCCCATCGAGCTCGAGACCACGCCGTCTGCCGACTTCGGGTCCTTCGGCCCCGGCGACCCCGTGACCGTGGCGGTCTGGAACACCGACGCGGGCGCGGGCTACCTCGAGGCGTTCCTGGAAACGGAGTTCGGCTTCACCTGCGACGGACGTGCGTCGATGTTGCCCGCAACCGCACCGCATGTCGTCGTGTTGGTACAGGAGGCCCTCCGCCGTTCGAACGCGATCCCGGACGTGCCGAAGTCATTCGTCACCCCTCCGCCCGTGAAGGAGGAACCGCACCCCGGTCCGCGCCTGGGTGCGCTGGAGGTCGCGCGACGGTGCGGCTTGGCGTTCTTCTACGCGCCGGCCGCCCGGAACGACCACCGGCTTCGGGACGGCAAGCGCGAGGACAAGGGCAATGCGATCCTCTCCACGCTCCCGCTCAGCGATCCGATCGTTCTGGAACTGCCGTTCGAAGCGGCGCGCCGGGTGGTACCGATGGCAACGATTCGGAGTCCCGATGGCGACCGGCTGCGCCTGGCGAGCGTGCACCTGATCACGACGCCGCCGCCCTGGCGCGCCCTCCTGACGGGCGGCTCCTCTCGGCTGCGGCAAGCCCGGGGGTTGGTCGATGCCTTGATGCTCATCGAACGGGACCGATGTGCGGGTACCTGTGCCGTCGCAACGATCATCGCGGGCGATCTGAACACGTGGTCCAACCGCGAGACGACACTCAGGGAACTGCGGCGATCGTTTCCGGACTCTCCCCCGGCATTGGCGGAACCGACGCGCGGCCCCTTCCCGACCGACCACCTGCTTTTCCGGCGCGGGGGCGCGAGCGTGCACCTCGACGCCGATTCGTACCGCCGAGTGGACGACGCCTACTACTCCGACCACCATCCGATCGCCGCGACGCTTCGGCTTGGTTCAGCGCGGTGAAGGCGCGCGAACGGATCGCACGTGATGGAGGGTCACGATGTCCAACTTCACCCGTCTTGCCGCACCGCCGGGGTTCATCCGTGGAACCCTGCGGAAGCTCGCGCTTTGCTGTCTCACACTTTCCTTGCTTGGGATATCGGAGGCTGCTGCCCAGCTGAGCCTCGAAGCGCGGGGCAACGTGATCTTCGTCGACTACGAGACTCAGGGAGCCGCGACGTCTGAGCTGAGTCTGATCTCTGCAGTCGGCGGAGAGTTCCGATGGCACATCGTTGCGCTCGGAGTTGCCGCCGAGGCCTACTCACCCCCGACCGTCGACCTGATCGTCGGCGGACGCTTGTCACTCAGCGTGTACCCTCTCACGCTTGGACCCCTTGAATTGCTCGCGACGGCGAACGTGGGGATCGTCAGCGGAGAGGATATCGGTGGGGGCCTGACAGCGGGGTACGGCGGCGGCATCACGCTGGGGTTCCGGACGGTGCGGTTGGTGGCATTGGTGCGCCGTGTGCACTTCAGTTTTTATGATGACGTCGCGCTGCGGGGCGGCATGTTCGAGATCACAGCCGGACCGCGGGTCGTCTTTTGAGTGCGGAGGGGCGAACGCAAAACGCCCGCTCCTCACGGAGCGGGCGTTCGCAGGGGAAGGCTGGCAACGGCCTACTCTCCCATGCCCTTACAAGCATAGTACCATCGGCGCTGACGGGCTTAACTGCCGTGTTCGGAATGGGAACGGGTGTGGCCCCGACGCGCTAGTCACCAGCCAAAGTCCTAATGGCCATGTGGATGGAACAGTGTTGAGAACAACACGTAAGAGGAAGAGATCAAGCTACACGGGCGATTAGTACGGCTCGGCTGAGGCGCTTGCACACCTTACACCTACCGCCTATCAACGTGGTCGTCTACCACGGCCCTTGAGGGACCTTACGGTCCAGGAGTGTTCATCTTGGGGCGGGTTTCCCACTTAGATGCTTTCAGCGGTTATCCCTGCCCGACGTCGCTACCCGGCGGTGCCACTGGCGTGACAGCCGGAACACGAGCGGTCAGTCCGACCCGGTCCTCTCGTACTAGGGTCGGTCCCCCTCAACACTCCAACGCCCACCACGGATACAGACCGAACTGTCT
>JBDHJO010000091.1:0-10943 GCA_039586875.1 Gemmatimonadota bacterium
CGCGGCATCTTCGGCCGCAAGCTTCGATGCGGCATACGCGGAGCATGGCGCCGGCGTATCGTCCTCCCGTCGGGGACGCTGCTCGCCGCCACCGTACACCTCTGCCGTCGATACCAAGAGGAGCAGCGGGTCTGCGCGTCCCGACCCGCGGACCTGGATGAGTTCCTCGGCCAATCGCACTGTGCCCACCGCGTTGATTTCCCACGCCACGGTGGGGTTCCGCTGCGCCTCGCCACCGGACGCGACCGCCGCGAGGTGCACGACAGCATCGACACCGATCGACACGACTCCCCGTACCGACGCGCCGTCCAGCAGTTCCAGTGGCACGGTGCGGACGCCCGCGCCCCACGGAGCGGGCGTTCCCTCGGACCACAGCGGTCGGTCGGGCCGAACGGCAGCGATGACCTCATGCCCCGCGGCTTGGAGATGCCGCACGACCCACGTGCCGACAAACCCATCTGCTCCCGTGACGAGCACTCGCACTACTGACCTCGGAGCCGTCGAATATCGTGGTCCACCATCATGCGGACGAGCTCCTCGAAGGCGACCGTAGGCTTCCAGTCCAACCGGCGCTCCGCCTTCCGCGGATCGGCCAGGAGATGCTCTACTTCTGCAGGGCGCGCCAACTTCGCATCGATCCTCACGAACTCCTCCCATTCGAGCCCCGCATGCTCGAAGGCGATCGTTACGAGTTCCCGAACAGAATGGCTGACGCCGGTGCCCACCACGTAATCCTCTGGCTCGTCCTGCTGCAGCATCCGCCACATCGCATCGACGTAATCGCCGGCAAACCCCCAATCGCGCTGGGCGTCGAGATTGCCAAGGCTGAGGTGGTCCGTCATCCCAAGCTTAATGCGCGCAACGCCGTCGCTCACCTTGCGGGTCACGAACTCCAGCCCTCGGCGGGGCGACTCGTGATTGAAGAGAATCCCGCTGACGGCGTACAGATCATAGGATTCTCGGTAGTTCACCGTGATCCAGTGTCCGTAGACCTTCGCCACCCCATAGGGTGAGCGGGGATAGAAGGGCGTCCCCTCGTTTTGGGGAGACTCCTGCACGCGGCCAAACATCTCGGAGGAACTCGCCTGGTAGAAACGAGCCTCGGGATGGGCCAGGCGCACCGCCTCGAGGATCCGTGTTACGCCGAGCGCCGTGAACTCCCCCGTCAACACCGGCTGCGACCAGCTCGTCGGCACGAAGCTCTGCGCGGCGAGATTGTAGATCTCGTCCGGCCGCACATCGCGAATGACGGTCGTCAGGGAATGCTGGTCCAGCAGATCCGCAGGCAGAATCTCCATGCGATCGAGGAGGTGCCCGATCCGCTGATACGAGTCGTGAGACGTGCGCCGCACAACACCGACTACCCGATAGCCACGCTCGAGCAGGAACTCGGCGAGGTACGAACCGTCTTGACCCGTAATGCCCGTAATCAATGCCGTTGGCATGAACCACTCTCCTGCTTCACGCTATCGGGTAAGGACCGATTCGGACTTGTATCCGTCCCCGCGACTGATTATCATTTTTAGCTTGCCTTTCGGCAGGCTAACTGACTGTATTGCAACGGACTGGGTGTTTATGGCACGCGCATGTGACATCTGCGGCAAGGGGCCGACGTTCGGCCACAACGTCAGCCACGCCAACAACAAGACGAATCGGCGCTGGTACCCCAATCTGCAGCGGATCCGGGCCGTCGTCGATGGCGAGACGAAGCGCCTGCGGGTCTGCACGCAGTGCATCCGATCCAACCGCGTGGTGAAGGCCCCAAGGCGCCCAGCGGCGGTTGCGAGTGACTAGCAACCGAACCGATCGCGCGTAGCAGCCAAAAAAACGGGGACCGTCAGGTCCCCGTTCGTGTGTCTGTAGGATCCCCACCCGTCACTCGCCGAGCAACTCGATCCGGGCCATCTCCGCCCCGTCGCCGGGCCGGTGTCCGATCCGGAGGATTCTGGTGTAGCCACCTGGGCGGCTCGCGAACCTGGGCCCGATATCCTTGAACAGCCGACCCGAGACATCCCGGTCGCGGATGTGCCGCTCGACCTGCCGGCGCGCGTGGAGATCGCCGCGCCGCGCGAGCGTGATGAGACGCTCGGCGAACGGGCGCAGCTCCTTCGCCTTCGACTGCGTCGTCACGACCCGCTCATGCTTGAACAAGGACGTCGCCATGTTACGGAGCATGGCGCGGCGGTGCGCCACGGTCCGCCCCAGCTGCCGGCCTTTCTGTCGGTGCCGCATGCTCTCCTACTCCTCCGTCGGCGCGTCGCCGACCGGCACAGTCTCGGCACTGCTCGTCGCCACCGCTGGGGTGTAACCCCAATCGAGGACGGTGAGCTCGCCGTCACGCTCCTCGAACTTCATTCCAAAGCCCAAACTCTCGCGGGCCAACATCTCCTCGATCTCAGTCACCGCCTTCTCGCCGACGTTCTTGACCTTGAGGAGGTCGTCACGCGTCACCGACACGAGATCGCGCAGCGTGGAGATGCTCGAGTTCTTCAATGAGTTGATCGACCGGACGGAGAGACCGCAGTCATCGATCGGCCGGGCGAGCAACTCGCTCAACGGCGTGGACGCGGCATCTCCCACCTCGCCGTCGCCGTCACCACCCATGGTCACGATCGGGGTCTGCCCAAACTCGACGAAATAGCGGAGGTGCTCCTGCAGCAGAGCACCTGCATACGCCACCGCGTCCTCAGGGGAGATCGCCCCGTTGGTCTCGACGGCGAGGTTCAGGCTGTCGAAGTCCGTACGCTGCCCGACACGGGTTTCCTGAACAGTGAAGTTCGCCCGCCGAACAGGATTGTATACCGCATCAACGCGAACCAGGTCGACGGGGAGCGAGCGATCCACCTCGTGCTGCGCAGCTTCGACGTACCCGCGGCCCTTCCGCACGTACAGCTCGCCGCTCACCTCCCGATCCTCCTGGAGGGTGAAGAGCACGTGCTCCGGGTGGATAATCTCGACGGCCGGATGCGTCTGAATGTTGGCGGCCGTGACCGGGCCCGCCTTGTTGGCCTTCAGCTGCAGGACCGCTTCGCTGTGATCACCCTGCATGACGAGCGTCAGGCTCTTCAGTCGCTGGATGATCTGATGGATGTCCTCGGCAACCCCTTCGAGCGTTTGGTGCTCATGCACCACGCCTTCGAGCCGGAAGCCCCACACCGCGGTACCCGGCAACGACGACAGCAGCATGCGTCGCAAGGCGTTCCCGAGCGTGTGCCCGTATCCGCGCTCGAGCGGCTGGAGTCTGAAATCCGCCGCGAAAGGGAGGTCGTCCCGCTTCGTCATCTCGACGACGTGCGGACGTACAAGGCCGGATAGATCGATAGTAATCGTCACTTGGAGTACAGCTCCACAATCATCTGTTCCTGTGCCGCAACCGGGATCTGGTCACGCGTCGGCAACTCGAGGAGCTTGCCGATCGCCTTGTCCGGATCCACAGAGATCCAGGGCACCGGCGCTGCTCGCGACAAACCTTCCAGCGAGGCCCGCACCATCGTGAGGTCACGGCTGGTCTGGGTCACCTTGACCTCGTCACCGGGGCGGACCTGGAACGAGGGAACGTCGACCGTCCTGCCGTTCACTTCGATGTGCCGGTGTCGCACCAGCTGCCGGGCTGCCCGACGGCTCTGCGCGAACCCCATGCGGTGCACCACGCTGTCCAACCGGGTTTCGAGCCGAACCAGGAGGTTCTCGCCGGTCACGCCGGGAAGCGGCCGCACCTGCTCGAACGTCCGCCGGAATTGCCCCTCGGTGAGACCGTAGAGACGCTTGACCTTCTGCTTTTCTCGCAGCTGCCGCTGGTACTCGGACGCCTTGCGCCGTCGGCTCTGCGCCTGTCCATGCTGGCCGGGCGCATACGCCCGCCGCTCGATGGCGCACTTGTCGGTGAGGCACCGGGTGCCTTTGAGGAAGAGCTTCGTGCCTTCCCGCCGGCAAAGTCTGCAGACTGGACCTGTGTATCGCGACATGGCTCAGACCCGCCGCTTCTTCGGGGGACGACAGCCGTTGTGCGGAATCGGCGTGACATCTCGGATCGACTTGACCTCGAGACCGGCCGACGCCAGCGCTTGAATCGCCGACTCCCGACCGGAGCCGGGACCCTGGACCCGCACGTGCACCCGCCGAACACCGAGGTTGGCCGCTTCGCGCGCGCACTGTTCCGCCGCGACGGTGGCCGCAAACGACGTGGACTTCTTCGAACCCTTGAAGCCGGACTTGCCGGCGGAACCCCAAGTGATGGCGTTCCCCTGCATGTCGGTAATCGTGATGAGCGTGTTGTTGAACGTCGCGGTGATGTGCACCATGCCTTCCGCTTCCACGACCTTCTTCGACCGCTTTCCCCCTGACGCCTGAGCCATAGGCTACTTCTTCGTCACTTTCTTCTTCCCGGCGATCGCGCGCCGGGGCCCCTTCTTCGTACGGGCATTCGTGTGTGTGCGCTGGCCGCGGACCGGAAGACCACGGCGATGCCGGGTGCCCCGGTAACTCCCGATGTCCATGAGCCGCTTGACGTTCATCGCGACTTCGGTCCTGAGCGCACCCTCGACCTTGGCCTCGCGCTCGATGGCCTGCCGCAGCCGCGCGACTTCGGCATCGGACAAGTCCCGGACACGCGTGTCCGGACTGACGGCCGTCACGTCCAGGATGTGCGTCGCCGTCGAACGACCAACGCCGTAGATATACGTGAGGGCAATCTCCACGCGCTTCTCGCGCGGCAGATCCACTCCTGCGATGCGTGCCATACCTTAGCCCTGCCGCTGCTTGTGCTTGGGATTGCGTTTGCAGATCACCCGCGTGACTCCGCGTCGACGGATCACCTTGCAATACTCGCAGATTGGTTTGACGCTAGAACGGACTTTCAAGGCCTGCCCCCAACAATTGTCCAGGAAACGAGCCTCGAAATATAGGTGGGCCTTAGTGCCGATGCAAGCTGGAGTTACGGAGTTATCCGAACCTCCCGGAGCCGCCAGGTCCCCTCCACCTCTCGGAACCCGAAGAAGACCCGTTCACCGAGCTCCTCCAGGGTGCCCTTCACCAGGTAGGACCGGGCCAACTCCGCGTACGCGTGATCCTCGGCCAGTCGCCGGATCCGGACCAGGTCGAACCCCACCTCCTGGGCGGCCTTGAGATGGGACTGGAGCAGCGCTCCTGCCTGGCCGGGCTTCATCGAGGCGGACGCCACGATGCCCGGAACCTGGAGCCGGACCGTGTCGCTGGTCGCAAGGAGTTCGCCCAGGTCGTGGGCCAACCACGCTAGCCGGGCCTTCTCGACCGCCCGCTCGAGCCGGTCCCCGCCGTCCTGGGCCCCCACCGGTGACCCGGCGCAGACCAGCCACACTGTCAGGAATGTCAGCACCCGTGTCACGGCGCCCCCCGTTGAACGCATTCCGGAACCCACCCTACGCCACCGCCTCCACCAGAGACTCATACACCTGACGCGGCTCCGCGGCCCGCGTGATCGGCCGCCCGACCACCAGGTGCGTGGCACCGGCCGCAGCCGCAGATGCCGGATCGGCCGCCCGGCGTTGGTCGTCCAACGCCGCGCCGGCCGGCCGAATCCCTGGGGTGACGACCCAGCCGCCATCCCCGATGAGCTCGCGAACCGTCGCGACCTCGTACGGCGAGGCGACAATGGCGCTGACCCCAGCCCCCGCGGCCAAGCCGGCGAGGCGTGCAACCTCATCCCGGAGGTGCCCGCGATTGTCCCGGCCCAAGGTATCCCAGTAGTCCTGATCGCCGTGCGACGTGAGCACTGTGACCGCGGCCAGGCGCATGCCCCCGGCCGCCGCCACGGCCTCTCTGAGCATTGCCGCGCCCCCAAGGCAATGGACCGTTGCCAGATCCACCCCGAGTTCCCCCGCGGCGCGTACCGCCTCGGCAACGGAGTTGGGAATGTCATGCCACTTCAGATCGAGAAAGACCTCGAGGCCCCGATCCTTGAAGCGCCGCACGATATCCCCTCCCCCGCGGAGGTAGAGCATCGGACCGATCTTCACCCAGCGCAGGCCTGGTAGGTCGGCGACCAGTCGCTCTGCCTCTGCCGGCGAGCGGACATCCAGTGCCACGATCAGTTCAGCCACATGCCCTCCATTGCCGTACCAGCCGCTCGGGCAGCCTGGGATCCGCCATGGCAGCCGTCCCTACGGCCACCAGGGACGCTCCGGCCTCAAGATACTGCTGCATATCGCGAAGTGTGCGCACCCCACCGACCCCTATCACGGGTAGCCCGGTACGCTCCCTGACCAAGTGCGTGCTGAGGACTCCAATCGGCAACAGTGCCGGCCCGCTGACCCCACCCCGCCCAAAGCCCAAGCGTGCCTCGCCCAGCCCCCGATCGGTCTCCTCCAGAAGGGTCCCCGGAAGGGTGTTCACGAGCGTGAAGCCATCGGCACCGCCTTCCACCGCAACGGTCGCCGTGCCCGCGAGGTCGGGGAGGTTCGGGGCGAGTTTCACGACCAACGGCCGGTCGGTCGCTTCCCGACACCGCTTCACGAGGTCGCGCAGCACTGCCTGGTTCGCGCCGAATTCCTCGCCACCGCGATCCGTGTTCGGGCAGGATACGTTGAGCTCGAACGCCGTTACAATCGCAGCGTCCGTGAGACGGCGGATGACCGTCGGATAATCATCGACCTCGAACCCGACGACGTTGACAATCACCCGGGCCAGCCGGACGTGCTCGGCAAGCCACGGGAGGTCGACGTTTGCCACTGCCTCGAGTCCCGGATTGGCCAGACCCACGGCGTTCAGCATACCCCCGGGGAACTCGGCAACCCGAGGAGCCGGATTCCCGACGCGAGGCTCGGGGCTGACGGCCTTGGTGACGATCCCACCGAGCACATCCAGGTTCACGACCCCCGCCAACTCACGCCCGAAGCCAGCGGTTCCGGCTGCGAGCAGTACAGGGTTCTGAAATGTGGTGCCGAACACCTCGACCGGTTGAGCGCGCGAGGCCGTCACTGAAGCCGCACGCCTTCCCGCTCGACGTCCACGACGTCCTGGTCACCCAGCTCGCCGCGGCGCAACCCAGTCATGGCCAGCACCGCACGCAGGGAATCTTCGGCGAGCCGGAACGCCTCACTATCGCGGCCCTGCACGAACAGCGTGTAGGGTGACGCAGGATAGCGGGTCTCCAATACGGCACGGATCGAATCACGTCGCGCGGCGTCGAGCTGGGTCGCCGCCAGCAGCGCCTTCGGTGCAACCATTGACGTCGGGTGATCGTGAGCAAGGCGCAAGAAGATCTGACCAGCTGGCTGGGGAGCATCCAGTGAATCCCGGAAGAACTCTCCCACCAGGAACAACCGGAGATCACGCCTCGGCGCCTCCGCATTTCCGAGGGTTTCGACGGCCGCCGTCGCGCCAACCAGCGGTCGTTCGACGATGGCACTCGAGCCTGTTCCCCGCCGCTCCACCTCCCGGAGCTGCTCCGCGACCTCCGGGAGTTGCTCCAAGTCGTCGAGTGCCCGGAGGGTGGCCACCGTGAGGTATGCCAGGGCGAGGCCCCCCTCGACGGAATCGGGCACTTCGGCCATCACGGACGCAAACCGATCACGGGCACGGTTCGGATCACCCGCAGCAGTCCATCGCTCCCCATCGGCCAGTTGGAGACGCCCGCGCTGTCCCGCCGACAGGCCCGAGCGCTCGAGGAGCGAGTCGACGATCACCGACGCCCTCTGCGGCGCACCCTCACCAA
Organism: Gemmatimonadota bacterium; assembly: GCA_039586875.1. Taxonomy (GTDB): domain Bacteria; phylum Gemmatimonadota; class Gemmatimonadetes; order Gemmatimonadales; family GWC2-71-9; genus JAOTVV01. The sequence goes on from JBDHJO010000091.1 coordinate 7,691, forward strand.
GCACTTGGAGGACGTCCAGCCACGCCTCTTCGTCGTACGTGCCGGCCACACGACGCCGGAGGACGTCCTGGGCCGACTCGTACTCGCCGGTCGCAATCTGCGCGCGAGCAAGGTCAAACCCTCCGGCTTCCAGGGGCACGGTCTGCAGGTCTGCGACCGCGGCCGCCGGACGACCGAGCCGCAACTGCGCCTTGGCGCGGAGGAGAAGCGCGTCCTGCGCCCCCGGAGCCTCCGGATCGTCGAGCAGGACCTGCACGACCTCGATGGCACGCTGCGGATCCCGCAGACCAAGGTGGCACTCCGCCAGCAACAACCGGGAGCGCCGCCTCACGTTTGCATCGGCTGCAGAGTCCGCCGCGATCGCGAGGGGTACGACGGCCTGTCCGCAGTTGCCCGCCCGGTTCAGACCTTCGCCCCAGAGGAGCAACGCATCGTCCCAGTGACGACTCGACGGGTAGCGGGTTGCGACCGACTCGGCCTTGACCGCGGCCTGCGCCCAGAGCGAGCGGGCCTCACCGTCGCGCCCCTCCCGCTGGGCCCGTTTGGCGTCCCTGGCCAGACGGTTCGCATTGTAGAGGCCGTTGTAGTAGGCGCAGCCGAGGGCGAGACACACAAACGCCAGGGCTGCGCGCCGCCGTCCTCGCGTCATGAGCCGGAGCCTGCCAGGATCTTGCCTTCGTAGCGCTTCAGGTAGTCCACCACTCCCTGGGCAATCGCCCTGGCGACGCGCCGCTGCCCCTCGACGGAGGCGAGGAAGCGCCCGTCCTCTCGATTCGTCGCGAATCCGGTCTCAACCAGGATCGCCGGGCGGGTGGCAGTTGCGAGCACCGTAAAACGTGCCTGTGCAACGCCCCGGTCCTTGCCCGGGTGGATCACAGCCGCGCGATCCTGGACGAGGTCGGCAAGCAGCGCGGATTCCCTCAGGAACTCGTTCGTCTGGAGATCGCGGAAGATGAACCCGATATCCCCGCCGCGCGGACCACCGGTTTCATACCGGAGGGCTTCGTCCTCCATCGCCGCTACACGCCGCGCCTCTTCCGTGAGTGCGTCTCCCAAGAAATAGGTCTCGACGCCACTAACTCGCTCGTACCCCGAGCGGCGGGGTAGGCTGTTCACATGAATCGAGACGAAGAGATCGCAGTCGGCGTTGCACATCGGCGCCCGTTCCGCCAGGGCGATGAGCGTGTCGGAGGTGCGGGTCATCACCACATCCACGCCACGATCGCGCAGTTCGTCCCGAACGTACTTGGCGATCGCGAGCGTCACATGTTTTTCCTTCACGCCGACGGGCAGATACCGGCCCGGATTGCCCGGATCGGTGCCGCCATGGCCCGGATCGACCACAACGCGATGCGCGAGCCGAAGCCCGCTCGCCTTCGCCGCCGCCGATCCTTCGCGATACCCGGCCGGCGGAACTGTTACCACTACCGGTGGCGGGGCCGTGCGTTCGCTGGTTGCCCGTTCCTCGAACCGCGCCGCCACCGGATCGTACCGATAGCCCTCACTGAAGATCCGCGGCACGTGGGTGGCGAGCCACTGGAGCGGGACGAAGAGCGTATCGCCTCGCACGTACGCACCTCCCGCGAGCGGATGCACGCGGTCGCGGTGCACCATGGCGGGCGCACCGAGGAGGAAGCGAAAGGGCTCGCCCGCAAACGCCACCAATGCCCAACCATCGACGATTTCCGACACTACCGGCAACAGCCGGCTCAACTGAGGGACGGCGAGTGCCGCGTGGCCGGCGTCGTTGCGGACCGGTATGGCAGTCTCGCCTCGCGACGTCGACACGACGACGGTCGCCGGCGCCGGCGGCCGCGCGTCGGGCGGGACCGTCACGACGAGCCCGAGCATCAGGGTAAGAGCCGTGTTCACCGCCGCCCCCTCGCTCGGGCAGCATCTCGCTCCTCCGCTCGGCGCTTGAGATCTTCCCGCTTGTCGTGCAGCTTCTTCCCGCGACCGAGCGCGAGCGAGACCTTGGCCCACCCGTCGGTGAGATGAACATCGAGGGGCACCAGAGTCAGACCTTTCCGCTCGACGGCGCCGAGGAGGCGCCGCAATTCGTGCTTGTGTAGCAACAGCTTGCGCGGACGTTCGGGCACATGATTGGCGTACCCCCCGGACTCGTACGCGGAGATGTTCATGCCCTCGAGCCACAATTCCCCGCGTCGCACAACCCCGAACGCGCCCTTGAGGCTCACCTTCCCGGCTCGCAACGACTTGATCTCGCTGCCGGTGAGGACGAGGCCTGCTTCCCACGTGTCGAGGATGTGGTAATCATGGCGAGCTCGCGGATTGCGAGCTACGACTCTGCCGGGTTCGGCCGTTTCGGTGGATGATGGCGACACGAGCTAAGTCCAAGATAGAAAACCGCTTCCGGCCGGTCAAGCGAACGAGTTGACCCCACTTAGGATGGGTTTCTATATTCCCAGCCTGTTTTGATGTTCCCGCCGAAGTGGTGGAACTGGTAGACGCGCTGCGTTCAGGGCGCAGTGGGCGTAAGCCCGTGGGGGTTCGAATCCCCCCTTCGGCATCGAGAAGGACGGCCCGGCTCCGAAAGTGGCCGGGCTTTCGCTTTGGTGGCCTAGTACCGCGGCATCGACGGATCGATCCGTTCACTCCAGGCGGCGACACCGCCCGCCAGACTCTTCACGCGTGTCAGTCCGGCTCGGCGAAGTATGTGGACGGCCCGGAGCGATCGCACGCCGTGATGACAGATCGTCACGATATCCCGATCCCGATCGAGTTCCTGCACCCGCGCATCGACTGTGCGCAGGGGCATCAGGATCGATCCTTCGATGCGGGCGATGCTGAACTCCATGGGTTCACGCACATCCAGCAGGACCATGTCCGCTCCCCGGCGCATCCGCTCGCGGAGCGACTCCGCGCTGATCTCCAGCGAATCGTCGGCCTCGGGCAGCGCCGCGCCGCAGAACTCCTCGTAATCGATGAGCTCGCGCACAGTCGGTGTCGCTCCGCACACGGGGCATGCCGGATCACGCTTTACAGCGAGCTCACGAAACTCGAGAGTGAGAGCGTCGAACAGCAGCAAGCGCCCCTTCAGCGACGTCCCGGCGCCCAAGAGCCACTTCATCGTCTCCAGCGCCTGGATGCTCCCGATCACACCCGGTAGGGCTCCCAGGACGCCCGCTTCCTCACAGGACGGCACGAGCCCGGGGGGCGGTGGCTCTCGAAACAGGCATCGATAGCACGGTCCGTCCGGCGCCCCGAAAAGCGACGCTTGACCGTCGAACCG
>JBDHJO010000092.1:0-13652 GCA_039586875.1 Gemmatimonadota bacterium
GCAGAGGGTGGCAACACCAACGTAACGATCTTCGTCGACCTCGATGGATGGTTCCGCACGGCTGCCGGGGCGCTCGTCGACCCGGATTCTGCCAACAAAGGCGGTCCCAACGAGAGCCTCGTCACCGAAAACATCAAGCAGTCGCTCGACGCCTTCGAAGATCCCGATGGCGACGGGGACGACGACTGAGGGCGCAACGCATCAATGGCGGACGAACCGGTCCTGGTACTGCTCGAGCTCTCCGACGCGTTCCATCGTATCTGGGACGACGTCGCGTCGGAACTCGGTGTGACCCTCGAGCGCGTCCCATCCGCCGAGGAGATCCCTGCGACCGCCGTTGCCGTCGTCATCGCCGCCGGGGGCGAGGAGTCTGACGCTGTCGATGTCGTATCGCCGGTCGCACGGTCGACGCGCGCACCGGTGTACGTCATCGGCGCCCAGCCGTCGCACCGGTTCGCCGTGGAGACGGTGCGAGGGGGAGGCAGCGACTACTTCGTCCTTCCGGACGACCTGGATCTGCTTCGCCGCACCCTGACAGCGACTGTCGAGCGAGGTCGCGAACGACGCGACAGGGTGCCTTCAGCCGGCGCTGACCCCTTCGCCTCGCTGCACGGTGCCAGTGGCGCCCTGCAGCGGGTCCTCGACGATGCCCGTCGCGTCGTGCGTCACCGAGACGTCACGGTGCTCATCCAGGGAGAGACCGGCACCGGCAAAGAGCTGCTCGCCCGGGCACTCCACGATGGCAGTCCGCGTGCCGCCGGCCCATTTGTGGCGCTCAACTGCGCGGCCATCCCGCGAGAGTTGCTGGAAAGCGAGCTCTTCGGACACGAGCGCGGCGCGTTTACCCATGCACACGCCGCCAAACCGGGTCTGTTCGAGGAGGCTGACGGCGGCACGCTCTTTCTCGACGAGATCGGCCATCTGCCACTCGACCTCCAGGGCAAGTTGCTGCGCACCTTGGACGACCGGCAGATTCGCCGTGTCGGGAGCACGCGCAGTCTCACGGTGGATGTGCGCATCATCGCGGCGACGCACGTGGACCTCGCGAGTGCGGCGCACGACGGGCGCTTCCGCCGAGATCTGTTCTACCGACTCAACGTGGTGACCCTGACCCTGCCTCCGCTCCGAGACCGCGGGGACGACGTCGAGCGACTCGCCGGGCACTTCGTGGCCCGGCTGTCCGAGCGATACGGCCTGACGCCACCGACGATCGACGCGTCGGTCAGGACCGTGATGCGGGCGCACCCGTGGCCAGGCAACGTGCGGGAATTGCAGCATGCGATCGAGCGGGCACTGCTCCTTTCCGAGCCGGGCACTTTGGACCCGGCACACCTCACCCCCGCTCCGGGCTCAGTGCCGACGGGTGCAGGTCCGATCCCCTTCCCAGCCACGCTCGACGAGATCGAGGAAGCGGCAGCGCGCGCCGCCGTCGAACAGCAAGATGGGAACAAGAGCGCCGCGGCCCGACAGCTGGGGATCTCGCGCGCGCGGCTCCAGCGTCTCCTTGGTCCGGAGTCGGAGTGACCATGCCAAACCCCCACGATCGACACCGACTGGACGACCCCCTGCGGGAATCGCGGCGTGCCGTCGCCGACGGCCGTTTCGCCGACGCCCTCGGTCTGTTGGATCTGGTGCCGCCGGCCGTCCAGGCAACGCCGGATGCGCAGTTGCTGATCGCGATGTCGCGGTGGCGTCTCGGCGAGTTTGCCCGCTCCCGCACCGCCGCACTCGAGGCGCGTGCCGGCTTTCGAGCGCGTGGGGACAGCGATGGCGAGATGCGCGCTGAGAATGTCGCCGCAGCCGGAGCGTTTGCGCTGGGCGACCTCGCGGAAGCCGAGCGTGGCTTCAACCGCGCGATGGAGCTCGCCGCGCGCCGTGCCGACGACCTCATCGGCGCGCGCTGCGCGGTGAACCTCGGCAATATCGCCTATTACCGAGAGCAGACCGAGCATGCGCTCTCGTTCTACCGGCTCGCGCTCGCACAGTTCGAGCGGGTGGCGTATCTCCCCGGCCTCGCTGAGGGCTGGCTCAACACAGCGATTGTGCTACACGACGCAGGTCGCCTTGACGATTCGTTGGACGCGAGCGAGCGAGCCGTCGCGGTTGCGGAACGGGCAGGTAACGAGCGCCTCCTGGGGCAGGCGCTGGCGGCCCGCAGCGAGACCGATGTGGCTGCGGGTGATGTCGACCTCGGCCTGGCACTCGCCGAGCAGGCGTTGGCGCTTGCGCAGGCACACGGCCATGTCATGGGGCAGGCTGACGCCCTCCGCATCGTGAGCATCGTCGCCCGCCGCCGCGGTAACGCCGACCGAGCCCTCGAGAGCGCCCGCCGGGCCGTCGAGATCGCGGTTGCGGTGAACGATCCGTGGCGCAGGGGCGAGGCGCACCGTGAGTTGGGCAGCGTGTATGAACTGCTGGGACGGACGCAGGATGCCGTCGATGCGTTCCTCGCGGCGGCGGCCGCCTTTGAGCAACTCGGTGCCGCCGGCCGTGCAACCCAACTGCGTGAGCGCGCAGCCGCACTCGACGAGACGCCGTAGACCCGATCTGCACGGGATCGGAGCCGCAGGGTTGGTGCTCCGGACCGGGTATCGTGTGTGGGAACGTCGCCTTCCGGCTCTCCCGCTCGCCTACCGCCCCTCGTCGAACAACCCGGGCTGCGCCAATGGCGCGAACGACACCCGATGGTGAGGCGTCGGCCCGGCCTCGGTCAGGCTCGACAGATGCGCGCGCGTCGCGTAGCCCATGTTGTGCTCCCATCCGTAGGCGGGGTAGCGGCGCGCAAGCCGCGCCATGAGGTGGTCTCGCGCACACTTCGCCAGGACACTCGCCGCCGAGACCGACTGGCATAGCGCGTCGCCGTCGACCACGGACTCATGGGTGCGACCGAGTTCCGGCAACGGATGCCCGTCAAGCAGGATGTAGTCGGGGTCGGTGGACAAGCCCGCCACCGCACGGCGCATCGCCAGGGCGGTGGCACGCCGGATGTTCATGCGGTCGATTTCGCGAACGGAGGCACCTCCGAGCGCAAAGGCACGAGCGACCCGACGGATCTCTCCGGCGAGTCGCTCACGTGCCTTCACGGTCATCGTCTTCGAGTCTCGAAGCCCGTCCAACGGCTCCTGACCCGGTGGGAAGACGACTGCCGCCGCAATGACGGGGCCGGCGATCGGGCCGCGCCCGACCTCGTCGATCCCCGCGACGGCCTGAAACCCCTTCGCCCAGAGCGTGCGCTCACGCTCAAGCGTCGGGAGGATCACCTAGTACTCTTGCCGCTCCCGAATGCGGGCTGCCTTCCCGGAGAGCTTCCGGAGGTAGTACAGCTTCGCGCGACGCACCCGCCCGCGACGGACCACATTGATGTCGGCCACGAGCGGTGAGTGCAGCGGGAACACGCGCTCCACTCCGATACCGCCGGAAACCTTGCGGACCGTGAAGGTCTCGCCGATGGCACTGCCGCGGCGGCCGATGCAGACGCCCTCAAAGGCCTGCAGCCGTTCCTTTTCACCCTCGCGGACGCGCACGGACACCCGTACGGTGTCGCCGGGGCGGAAATCGGGCACGTTTTCGCGCAGCCCTTCCCGCTCGATCGTCTCAATTACGTTCATCGTCTCACCCCTCGGTACTCTCGTCGGTCCCCTGGGACCGTTGGTCATCCTCATTGTGCCGGGCCCAGATCTCGGGTCTCCGGGTCCGGGTCAACTCTTCTGCCTGCGCGCGCCGCCAGGCCTCGATCGCCGCATGGTCACCGCCCAGCAATACCTCCGGCACTGCCAGACCACGATACTCGCGCGGCCGCGTGTAGCTCGGCGGACTCAAGAGCCCGTCGTAGAACGAGTCGCCGGCAGCCGATTCATGATCGCCCAGCGCTCCGGGAAGCAACCGCACCACCGCGTCGATAACGCAGAGGGCCGCGAACTCCCCACCCGAGAACACCGCGTCGCTCACTGCAACCTCTTCCACCCCGTCACGGCACGCCACTCGGGCATCCACGTCCTTGTAGTGCCCGCAGAGGAGCGTTACCTCCTCGCCGACACTGTACCGCACCGCATCGTCGTGCCGAAACGGTCGTCCCCGCGCCGACAGCAGCACGATGGGCGGCTGCGCCGCCAAGTCATCCAGCGCCTCGAAGAACGGCTCCGGCTTCAACACCATACCGGCCCCGCCCCCAAAGGGATAGTCGTCGACCGTGCGGTGTCGATCATGCGTGTATGACCGCAGATCGACCACCCGGTACTCGACCAACCCCTGCTGCGCCGCGCGGCCCGGGATGCTCGTCTCGAACGGCGTGACGAACAGCTCCGGAAAGAGCGTGACGACATTGACCCGCAACACTGCCTACAACTCCAGCAATCCCGTTGGCGGATCGATCTCGATCCGGCGGGCATCCCGATCGATGCGTTGCACGATCGGAGGCCGAAACGGAACGAACACTTCTCGTCCGTCCACCTCTACCTGGAGCAGTTGGCCGCCGCCAGGCAAATCCACGAGCCCAAGTGCTGAGCCCACGACGGCTCCGTTCACAACCACGGCCGTTCCTGGGATCTCGTGCACGTACAGCTCCTGCTCACCCGGCGGCCGTAACCGCTCTACCTCGACTCCGAAGAGTCGCTGCTGCCATCCTTCGAGCACCGACCGCTCGTCGACGCCCTCGAACTTCACCAGCCACTGCCGGTGGTACGGTCGACTGCGCTCGAGCACGAGCGCCTCGCCGATCACCGTGCCGTCCTCGTCCACTGGCGTCAGCCGCTGGCCGGCGACCAGGACATCGTCCGGATCGTCGGTCAGCGCCCAGACCACCGCGTCGCCCTTGAGCCCGTGCGGCTTCTTCAGGCGCGCCACCGCGAGGTAGCCGCCCTCCACCGGACTCGTCAGCTCGCCGGCGTGTCGGCTTGGAAGACGCCGGCCTGTTTCAGCAGCGAGCGGACGGTCTCGGACGGTGTCGCCCCCTGGGCGATCCAGGTACGCGCACGCTCGATATCGACCTTGATGGTCACCGGCTCGGTTCGTGGGTTGTAGTGCCCAATCGTCTCCACGAACCGGCCGTCGCGCGCGTCGGACTTCTCCGCCACGACAATCCGGTACTCCGGCTGCTTCTTCCGCCCAGTGCGGCGCAATCGTATTCGCGTTGCCATAACCTTATCCCGGGAACTGCTGGAACATGCCGCGCGGTGTTCCCCGTCCCGCGCGCTTCATCATCTTCTGCATCTGCTCGAACTGCTTGAGCAGTGCGTTGACCTCCTGCACGGTGCGTCCGGACCCCCTCGCGATCCGGAGCCGGCGTGACCCGTTGAGGAGCTTCGGCTTGCGCCGCTCCTCGGGCGTCATGGACTGCACGATGGCCTGCACATGTCCCATCCGCTTCGGATCCGCCTTGGCCTGCTTGAGCACCTTCGCGTTCATCCCCGGCAACATCCCGAGGAGGCTCTCCACCGGCCCCATCTGTTGTACCTGCTGCATGGCCACCAGGAAATCCTCGAGGTCCATGCCCTTCTTCGACGTCACCTTGCGCGCGATGCGCTCAGCATCCTCAGCCTTCACCGCGCGCTGGGCCCGTTCGACGAGCCCCACGATGTCACCGCGCTCGAGGATGCGCCCCGCCATCCGTTCCGGATCGAACTGCTCGAGCGCGTCGAGTCCCTCACCGACGCCCACGTACTTGATCGGCGCACCAGTCACGCCGTAGATCGACAGGGCCGCGCCACCGCGTGCATCCCCGTCGAGCTTCGTCAGCACCACGCCCGTGACACCGAGGGTGTCGTGAAAGCCCTGCGCGATCCTGACCGCGTCCTGACCGGTCATCGCGTCGGCCACCAGCAACACCTCGTGCGGATCGACCGCCGCCTTCAAGTCGGCAAGCTCCGCCATCATGGCGTCGTCGATCTGCAACCGTCCAGCGGTGTCCACCAACACGGTCCGGGCGCGGGCCTTGCCTGCGGCGACGATCCCCTCGCGCACGAGCGCAACGACGTCGCCCTGCCCCGCCTCCGGTCGATCGCTGCCTGGCGCCGCCCCGTCCCCGCGGTCCGCGGCACCGAAGACACCGACGCCAACCTTCTCCGCCAGCTGCCGTAACTGTTGCTCGGCCGCCGGCCGGTACACGTCGGCCGCAACCAGAAACGGTGCCTTCTGCTCCCGCTTCAGCCGAGCCGCCAGCTTCCCGATCGTGGTAGTCTTGCCCGAACCCTGCAGACCCACCACCAAGATGACCGTTGGCGGCACCGACGCGAACGCCACCGGCGCTCGCTGCTCTCCCAACAACCGCACCAGCTCGTCATGAACCAGCTTGACCAACTGCTGCCCCGGGCTCACCGCCTTGACCGACGCCAGCCCGACTGCTTGTTCGCGAATCCGCTCGACGAACGTCCGCGTCAGTTCATAACTGACGTCGGCCTCGAGCAACACCCGCCGTATCTCCCGCAGCCCGTCGCGGACATCGGCCTCAGTGAGGACACCACGCCCCGACAGCTGCTTGAGAACCGCGGTCAGATTCTCCGACAAGCTGCCAAACATAGAGCCTTCAAATATAGGGAATCACTAGACTTGGCGCTATTGGGGCAGCTGCGGCAGGATCACTGCTCGGGCACGCACTCGTCCACTGGAAGACGGCGCACTCGATATCCAGGATGGGCAGTTGCGGGCTCCTGCCCTCCTTCCCGCGCCGAAAGGAGCCTGAGCAGGAGTTCCCGCGCCGGCGGCTCGTACGTCGTCGTCCGGAGCACGGCCGCGCCTAACCCCGATTCCGGGTGGATGACCAAGAACGCATCGTACCCGGCGACGCAGCCCGCATGTCCCGCCAGCGTCTCGCCATCCAGTTGCCAGAGCATGAACCCCAGACCGTAGGCGTCGGCTGGCGCCTGGGGCATCAGCATGGCCAGGCGCCCGCTGTCCGAAAGAAACCCCTCCGCCGCTCGCCCCATCACCGCCCCGGCGAACCGGGCGAGATCCCCAACCGTCGAATACACGCCACCATTTGGGACCTTGTACCCCCGCCCCGCATGCTCCTGCGTTGCCGCAGCCGACGACAGGCCGCCGGAGGCCGTTTGGTCATACCCGACCGCCAACCGCGCCCACCGCTCCGGTGTGTCGATGACAAAGGTCGTGCTTTCGAGGCCCATTGGCTCGAAGACAAGGGAGTCCATCAACGCCATATACGGCGTACCCGCCGCCCGCGACAACGCCAGGCCGAGGATCCCCACGCCGATGTTCGAATAGGCGTACGCCGTACCGGGCGGTGACGCGAATCCGGTGTGGGCGATCGATGCCACGACTTTGGCTTCCCATTGGTCGATCGGGCCGACGGCCGCATCCTCGAGCGACGGCTCACGCTCGAGACCGGCCGTGTGGCTGGCCAACTGCCGGAACGTGATCGGACGCGCGCCAGCCGGGCGTCCGGCCAGGCGTTCGAGTTCCGGGAAGTGGTGCGAGACGGCTTCGTCGAGATCGATCACGCCGCGCTCGGCCAATCGCATCATGAGCACGGCCGTGAAGGACTTGGAGATCGACCCGGTGCGCCCGATCGTGCGCGCCGTGGCCGCCACCTGTCGCTCGAGATCGGCCCAACCCCATCCCTTGCTCCACACGACACTGTCACCCTCGAAGACGGCGACGGCGACCATGCCGCCGGCGTCGTGCTCGACACCAACGGCAACCTCGGCATCGAACGCCGCGAGCTCCGCCTCCACTGCCGTGACCTGCGCCTGGGCCGGCACGGCATGTTGGCCGATGACCAGCAATCCGAACAGAGCCACCTTCGTGATTGCGTGCATGACCTAGAGGGCGATCGCGGCGAGGATCGTGTAGAGGACGCCGGCCAGGCCCGCAGCCGTCAGCGCCAGCGGAATCTGCGTGTACACGTGGTCCATGAGATCCGAACCCGTCGCAAGAGACGAGAGGATCGTCGTGTCCGAGATCGGAGAGCACTGATCACCGAACACGCTGCCGCCGAGCACGGCGCCGAAGCACAGCGTGAGAAAGAACGGATCGGGACTGATGGCGTAAGCGAGCGGCATGGCCACCGGAAAGAGCACGGCGTACGTCCCCCACGAGGTGCCCGTCGAGAACGCGATCACCATACCGAGGGCAAGGAAGAGCGCGGGAACGATCACTGGGGTCAGGAAACCCTGCGTGATCTCGATGATGTACGGTGCCGTGCCCACCGCGTCGGCAACGCTCTTGAGTGTCACGGCGAGTGCCAGCACGATCGCGCCGATCGTCACCCCTTTGCACCCATCGATCACTGCAGCAATCGCCGTCTTGAGCGCCATGCCCTTGGCAATGGCGATCACCAAACCCGCCAGCACCGCCAGGAGGAAGGCCTCCGCGATGAGCAGGGTCGGCTGATCCGAGCCGAGAACAAAGAAGGTGTAGAGATACGGCAGGATCGCGACACCGAGGAGCATGCCCATCGGCCCGAAGAAGTCAATCAACCCCGGTCGATAGCCGTCATCCACCTTCACCACTGTGAGCTCATCCGAGCTGAGGGGCTGCGATCCGGGCCGATTCAACTGGCCGGTCTCGCGTGCCCGCACGATGGCTCCCGACATCTTCCGCCCCACGACCAGGGGGACGTCACCCCAGAGCTTCCCCGGCAGGAACGGCATCCGCTCAATCGCAAAGAGCAGCGTCAGGAGGATCGCGAACCACCCGTAGAAGTTGAACGGCAACGCCGTGAAGAAGAACCCGATGCTGTCCGATACGGTCTCGAGCGGTGGGATCGTCCCGACAACGAGGCCGCCGACGTAAATCGGCCACACGTTGAAGGGAATCAGGGTGGCCGCCGGCGACGCGGTGGAGTCGACGATGTAGGAGAGTTCCTCGTGCGACACCCGGTGTTTGTCACTGACCGGGCGCACCGTGGTGCCGGTGAGCACGGTGCTGATCGTCCCGCCCTGATGAAAGATCACCCCCATCACCCACGCGAAGAACTTCGCCGTCCGGGGGCCGACCACGATCTTGCTCCCCGCCCACTCCGCGAACATCTGCGCCCCGCCGGTGCGGGTCCACAGGCCGATCAGCCCACCGAGTGCCCACAGGTAGACCAGGAGGATCAGCGCATACGCCTCGCTCCCGATGGACGGGATGAGAAACTCCTGCACGACGTCGCGGGGCAGGCTGTGCCACTGCTCGCCGCTGATGACGGCCCCGAGCACGACACCGATGAAGAGGGAGCTGACCACCTCACGCGTGGCAAATGCGAGCACGATCGCGACCAGCGGAGGGAGGATCGACCAGACGCCGTAGTGCTCCCCGTAGTGAGGAAACCGTCCGACGGCTGCTACCGCACCGATGGCGAGCAGAACGCTGACCCACAACATGATGCGGCGCTGGCGCACGGGTGGTCCTCCGATAGGGCATGGGAACGAGAGCCCGGCTCGGCGCCGAGCGTCGCCGAACCTAACGAAAACGGTGAGGCATCGCAAAGCGGCGGCCGCCCGCTCATGCTACCTTTTCGTCTTCGCCCGCAGAAACCGGCGGGCGGTGCCCTCCGTATCGGTTCACAGGTACTGACGGAGCGATCCATGCGGGAGCCTGAGGAGATGCTGAACCACCCGATGCAGGTAGTCAGGCCGGGGCGACGAGGTGCGCACCACGGCGGGAGCTGCACGCCCGCGTGATTGCCGAGTTCTCATTCCTCCGGGCGGGCGTCACCGTGGTATTCGGTGCCATCGCCGGCGGTGTGACCAACGCCGTTGCCATTTCGATGTTGTTCCATCCGTACGAACCGCGCGGGTTCTGGCGCTTCCGGTTCCAGGGAGCGATCCCCAAGAACAAGCCGCGGCTGGCCAAGACCATCGGACGCACGGTTGGGCAGCGACTCATTACCACGCAGGATTTGGCGGGCCAGTTGAGCGCGCCGGGTATGCGAGAGGCGTTCGAAGGTGCGGTCCGGCACTTCGTGGAGGCCTTCCTCGAAACCGAGCGCGGATCGCTGCGGGAGGAGTTGCCGCCAGGGATCCTGGCCGAGATCGAGGGGTCGATCGACGCAATCGCCGACTACGTCGCCGATGCCGTCGTCACGTACATCGCGTCCGATCGATTCGAAGACAAGGTCGAAGACATCCTGGGGAAGGCCCGCGACGAATTCGCCGACCGCCCGATCGGCGAGCTCCTGACTGCGGCTCGGCAGGACGCGATCCGTGATCGGGTCGAGCGATGGGTGGTCGACGCGGCCGAGAGCCCCGAGCTCCAATCGACGATCGAGGGATGGATCGATCGGCACACACAGCGCCTGCGTGAGGATCGGACGCCGCTGCTCGAGCGTCTGCCCAAGGACCTGGTCGCCGTCGTGGAACAGGAGATGGCCGGATACCTCCCTGTTGCCCTCGACCGGCTCTCCGCGGTCCTGGCCAACCCCGACGCCCGCAACCGCATCCAGCTCGCGCTCCACGAGCTCTTCCAGCGGTTCGTACGCGAGCTGCTGCTGCACGAGCGGATCGTTGCGCGCCTGATGGTCACGGAAAAGACGATCGCCCGGCTGCTCGACAATTTCGAGCGGGAGGGCGTGGACCACCTCGCGGCGCTGCTCGACGAGCCGGCCATGCGCACACAGATCGCGCGCAGCATCAACGACGCGGTTGTGAGCTTCCTGCGTCGCCCGCTCGCCGAGCATCTCGAACGGTTGGGTCCGGAGCGTGTTGCCGGGCTCCAGCATACGGCGAGCACCTATGTCACGGCAGCGCTGCGCGACCGGGCCACACGACAGACAGCCATCGAACAGCTCGACCGTGCGCTCCAGGCTGCCGAGCGCCGCACGTGGGGCGAGCTCCTGCACCGATTGCCGCCCGATCGCGCGGCGAGTTGGATCGCGGACGCCGCTCGGAACCCCAAGCTCCGAACCTGGATCGCCGACGGAACGGCGACCGCAATGCGGTCGCTCCTCGACCGGCCCATTGCAGTCGATGGTCGAGGAGAAGGTCTTGGGATTCTCGTTGCAGCGGATCGAGGAGATCGTGCGGGCGACGAGCCAGCGCGAGCTGGACATCATCATCCGACTGGGCTACGTCCTGGGTGCCGGCGTGGGTGCTGCCGCGTATATGGTCTCGCTGTTGATCCCCTGAATCAGGGCGCCAGCCGCACGGTTGGCGCATCCTCCCACCCCCACCACCCCGACGGCGCATCCACCAGCCGCAGCACTGCCGCGTCCGCGACCTCGACCCATTCGATCGAGGCCCGTCGTCCGTCCACCGCCCTGGCCTGCCACGCGCGCTCGACCGCCGTGCGGAAGCGCTCGCCAAATCGCTTGTCGTCCCACGCAATCCACCATGCCAACGCGTGCCCGGCGTCCGTCGCGTAGACCGCGTAGCGGTCGCCGCCCCAACCGCGCGCGACGACGCGTGCCGGCTCTTCCGCTCCCAGTAGTTCCGTGAGGAAGATGCGCAGTTCGAACTCCCCAAGCACATCGGAGTGATATGGCTCGGGTCCGCCGGCCAACGCCACCTGTATGGGCGCGTCCTGGGCGAAGTACCGCTCGGGATGGAGCACCTGCTCGGACGACTGCGGGAGCCGATCGCCAAACGGCAGTGTGTCGGGATGCACCCTGAGAAACCAGCGCACGAAGTTGGCTCCCTCCAGGTACGGGAACACGATGCCTTCGCGGATCAGGAGCGGTGCCGAGCTGAAGATCGGCATCTGCGCGTGCTGTTGCTTGAGGGATTCCCGGTAGGTCTGCCAGAAATTCGGGATGTCGTCGAGATCCCGGCCGGGCATGAGAATCTTGAGCGACGCGAGCGTCGCCTGACCTTCCAAGACCGCTTGAGCTGCCATGCGGGCATCGTTCGCGCGTGCTGGGGCGATCAGTGAGTCGAGCGCCAGGTACTGCCCCTGGAGCGCATGTACCATCTCGTGCGCGAGGATCATCTTCTGCATCGCCGGATCGGAACCGGCGACCACATACAGCGTCGTGGAATCGGGATCGTAGTACCCGATGACCTGCTCGGTGTAGAGCGACAGCAGCAACCCGTGGAGGTCCAGGCCTTCCGGGAGCAAACCCAACAGCTCGTACGCCACGGACATGCGGTCGATGAGACCGGGCGGCAGGTCCGTATCCATCTTCGCCTCAAGGTATGCACGGACCTGTGCCTTGCTGCGGAGCGCCACCGCCGGCTCGCGCACGAAGGACAGCCCAACCGCCCGCTCCACGGTTGGAGTGAGCTCCTGCACCATGTGGCGGATCTTCTCGTCATCCTGGGCCTGCGAATCCTCGCCACAGGCGGCGAGGCCGACCAACAGGAGCGTGACGGTGGCGTGTCGCATAACGTGCCAGAGACCGAATGGTCGAGGGTTCATACACATCTGCTCTCTTCGGAGCACGGTGAGATCGTGCGCTGAAGAATAACCCCGAGACCCAGAAAGGTTCGCGCGGCGCCGGTCCGCCCCAATGCAACGGGGCTGCCGATCGTGCGATCGGCAGCCCCGAACGTCACCAACCGCGTGCCCCGCTACTGGCGACGGAGCGTAATCCCACCATTGACAGTGTTGAGGCTGAGTTGTCGCCCGCCGGAACCGATCTTGCCCATCACGTGCTTCGGTCCCCACTTGCCTTGGACCGTGAGCGGGAAATCGGAGT
Organism: Gemmatimonadota bacterium; assembly: GCA_039586875.1. GTDB lineage: Bacteria > Gemmatimonadota > Gemmatimonadetes > Gemmatimonadales > GWC2-71-9 > JAOTVV01. The sequence continues at coordinate 12,569 of JBDHJO010000092.1, forward strand.
CGAAGCTCCCGCTGACCGTGGATGCCGTCACGTCGGCATTCAGGTCGGTCGGCAACATCAGTTCGATCGAGCCGTTGACCGTGTGGAACGAAAGCTGACCGTCCCAGTCTCCGGTGCCGACCGAGGCGCGAATGCCGCCGTTCACCGTGTGGGCATCCACGACACCGGCGGCGGCAACCTCCACATCACCATTCACGGTGTGAGCGCTGAGATTTCCACCGAGCGCATCGGTCTCGACATCGCCGTTGACGGTGCCGATGACCGTGTTGACGCCGGCCGGCACGCGGACAGTGAACTCGACCTCGGTGTCATTCCAGCTGTCGCGATCACGGTCCTTGTTCGAGTGCCGATTGCAGGGTTCCCCTTCCTGATTCGGGTACACGACGCAGATCTTCACGCCGCCGTCGAACTCCACCACGTCGAACGTGATCTCGTCGGGATCTCCGTGGTCGCCGGCCCGCTTGACCGCCGTGACCTCGACGCTGCTGCCGCCCGTTGCCATGGCACGTACATCACCGTTGATGTTGTGCACTTCGATCGCGTTCCCCCGTGCGATGGTGCCCGACCACCGGAAATCGTCATCGCCTTGCGGCGCGTCGAGCGCCGGGGTGGAGATACCAGTGCCGATGACGCCGGCGGCAACGAAAAGTGGAAAGAGTTTCATGATCGTCCTCCGTTTCGAAAAGATCGCAGCTACGGACGCCGCAGCCGAATGGTTCCGCTGAACGACGTGAGCTCCATATGTGCCCCACCGTCACCGAGCGTAAACGAGAGTGTCTGCCCGCCCGCCATCTTCTCGAGCGTGACGGGGAACGCCGATTCGAAAGAGCCGCCGAACGTCGAGGCGGTGAGCGAGACGCCCGCCGATTCGGGGATCGCCACTGAGATGTCACCCGCGTGTGAATCGAACGCGTAGCGCCCGCCTCGTTCGATTGCTCCGGTGTACTCGATCTCACCGTTCACTGTCGATGCCTCCACCGAGCCCGACCGAACGTCGTGGAGCGTCACGCGACCGTTGATCGCCGACGCTTGCACCTCACCCGTCACGTCCCTTGCCGTAACCGAGCCGTTCGTGGAGTGGAGC
>JBDHJO010000295.1:0-2570 GCA_039586875.1 Gemmatimonadota bacterium
GTTCACCGCATAGGCGCCTTTCGCGCCGATGACGACGTTGTCGATGACGTGAGATCCCACGCGGACGTCGTGATAGACGTTGTATCCCCTGCTTGCGATGCGTTGCAGCGCATGGCCTACGGCGATGTTGGCACTGCGCCGGAACGCTAGTCGCGAACGCGCGCGCTTGAGCTTGATAATCTGAAAGGGAATCAAAAGACTGACCACCACTAGCACCGCGGAGAGCGCGATCCACACCCACGGTTCCGGTTTGAAAGGCAGCGGCGGCGTTTGTAACAGCATCGCGACGACGAGTAACAATGCGTAAACAAGAAGACCGGATAGATACAGGTAGTAGCGCCTGTCCAGGTTCTCGAGATTCGCTCGGACGCGGTGACCCGGCTCTCGAAGGATGTACGCGCCGAACGGGTTTCGCCGCGGGAGCCTGGTGGTAACGACGGACCACGCATGCCCCATCCCGATAAAGATGAAGCTTCCGGCGAGCGCAATTGCCAGTGCGCAGAAAATTCTCGAATAGAGTTCCGCGTCCATGATCAGCAGTCGTGTTCCAGGGTCTCTCCGCTACCCCTTAATCCTAGGAGCCGGAGCCGGCATTCACAACGACCGGTTCCTCACCCTGTGCCTCGAGCGCGTCGGATCGGCCGCGATTGTGGACCAATTCTCAGACGGGCATCGCAATTCGGACCATCCCGGGGAGCCGAATTCCTAAAGTCTTGTAAAGATTCTGTCGATCAGCCATTCATGAGTGGGAAGCAAACATCGCGGAGAGCCGGCAAGGGCGTGAGTCGGCGGACGACCAGCCAGCCAAGCCACCAGGCGCGCTCGAAGAGCGTGCGCAAGAAGAAGCGGCAGCGCAAGCGGCGGCTGACGGACAAGATTCGCGCGGCATTGGCGCGGGCCGCGACGCTCGGACGCCACGACGTCACCGAGCAGCTGGGAACCCTGTACCAGGCCCGGGTAGAGGAGGAGCTCGATAGCGGCCGGCTGCGCCGCGCCCGGGACGCCGAGGCCAAACCCCGCAAGGCTGTCCGCGGCCGCTGATCCGCCTCCCCAGCCCACACGGCGACGCTTTACATCCGCCCACGGCCCCATCGATACTTCGCCGACCTCCCCGATTCGAGACGCCATGAGCCAGGCATGGGTGCACCCCCTCCCCGCCCCGAACCCAATCTCTGGACACCCACTGTCTGTGCCGTCCTGGCAGTCTGGCTCGCCGTGACCGGGGACGTCGCCGGAGCCTTTGATTTCCAGGGCCACCGGGGTGCCCGGGGCCTCGCGCCGGAGAACACCCTCGCGGGCTTCAACCGCGCCCTGTCCCTGGGGGTGACCACCTTGGAGCTGGATGTCGGCGTCAGCCGGGACGGGCATGTGGTCGTGAGCCACGACCGGCGCCTGAACCCCGCCATCACCAGGGGCCCGGACGGGACCTGGGTGCAGGCACCCCTGCCGGCCATCAACAGCCTGACCCTCGAGGAGCTCCGCGCCTACGACGTCGGCCGCCTGGACCCGAGCTCCCGGTACGCGCGGCGCTTCCCCGACCAACGGCCCATGGACGGGGAACGCATCCCGACCCTGACCCAGGCGCTGGCTCTCCCCCCGCGGGCCGGCGGCGATCCGGTGCACCTCAACATCGAGACCAAGCTGAGTCCGCTCGAGCCCGGACTGACCCCGCCGCCGGAGGTGTTCGCGAAGGCCGTGATCGATGCGGTGCGGGCGGCGGGCGCGGACGGCCGGGTCACCGTGCAGTCCTTCGACTGGCGCACCCTCGGGCACGTGCAGAGACTGGCGCCGGAGATCCCTACCGCCTATCTGACCGCCCAGCAGGAATGGCTCGACAACATACAGGCGGGTCGCTCCGGCGCCTCGCCGTGGACCGCAGATCTCGACGTTGACGACTTCGGGGGATCCATTCCGCGCCTCATTCACGCGGCGGGCGGCGACGTCTGGTCTCCGTTCTTTCGTGAGATCGACGGCGCGCTGGTGGACGAAGCCAAGGCCCTCGGGCTGCGGGTCATCGTTTGGACGGTGAACGAGATTCCTGACATGAACCACGTCATCAACCTCGGCGTGGACGGCATCATAACCGACTATCCCGATCGCCTGAGAGAGATCCTGCGCCAACGCGGTCTGGTCCCATTTGCCGGCGGAAAAGGAGGCTAGTTCCCAGTCTCTTTGTGAACCGGGTGCACAAAGTTGCACCTCCGTGTAAGCGGCGTCGAAAGTGTGCCCGCCTTCGCAATCTGTTTTCTTACTCCGTGGCAAACTGCCCGTCGAATCACCATTGAGCGGCGGGAAGAAACTGCATGATTGGTACACTGGATATTCGTGATCGTTTCGACGACCTCACCGTGGGTTTCCGATCACTGTCACAGACCTGCGGAGATTTGGCGACGCTGTTGCCGACACCGATCTTCGGCTCACCGGTTCAGCATTCCATCAAGGCCGACTATTCCTGGTGGCACGTCCCGGTCACGCTCCAGGTGCAGGGGCCATGGCAGAAATTGAAGCTTTCGCCCTGCACGGTGCACCTCGTGACACCGGGCATCAACGCGCCACCCATCGACATGAGC
>JBDHJO010000296.1:0-2566 GCA_039586875.1 Gemmatimonadota bacterium
GAGCTCCGCGATCACATCGCCGGGGCGCAGGTCGTCCCGCGCGCTCCGGACGACGACCCACGCACCGTCCAAGTACTGTGCCTCGTAGTCGTGGTGCCCACCGTGTATCACGGCCCCGTCGAAATACCACGTGTGCTGGTTGTTGAAGCGCGCGAGGAACGCCATCGACGCGAGCGAGAACCCGACGCGGTCCGGTGCCGTCATCGCCTCGGCGAGGTACTCCGTGAACGCCTCGTCGAGATCGAGCGTCGGAACGTCGTCCCAGTGCGCGAAGTAGTGCTCGATGGCGGCGTACAGGCGCGCGGCGACGTAGGCGCGCCGCGCCGCATGGAGCGAATCACCGGTGACGGCGGCGATCGCGGCAGTTGGGGTCGACGGTGCCGGCAGCGTCGGTATCGGATGGGTGCCGCCGGGGATGCTGCAGCTCATCCAGAGCGCGCAGCGCATCGCGATGGTGACCATCGTGTCTCCAGGCTGAGAGAATCGGACACCCGCGCCGGCCACCGAAACCGAGGACGGCGGCGAGAGTGCCAGGGCGGACGCACGCACGGGCACGAACGGCAGCGAGACTGCGAGATACCCGCCGAGGATGAGCAGGGCGGGTATCCGTCGGGCGGGTGCGGTATGCGCTGTCATGACGACCTCGAGGCGGACCGGGCGCGGTTCCGAGATATCTGCTTGGACGGCTGCCGAGCGCCGATGGTTGACGCTGCGGCGGAGGCCGGGCCATCCTCGACATCCCCGTCCCTGCCGGCCATAGTATCTCAGGAGCAGGGAAGTCTCGACAAGCGTCGTGAACCGAACCGTGCGCCGCGTCGCCGACCGACAGGATGCGCGTGCGAGTCGCTGAGGAACGGAGGAACGCCATGAGCATGCGGACTTATGTCATTGGTGGGTTGCTCGCGCTCTCGGTCACGTCGGGCGCATGGAGTGAGGCGCATGCGCAGGATGCGTCCCGTCCCGATTCGCCGGCCGGCAGCAGCGGCTTCGCAGCCGACGGTCTGGCCGCGATGCAGCAGATGATGGATGCCGCCGTGCGCGAGGGACGGATCCCGTCCGCCGTCGCGATGCTTGCCCGGGATAGTGTCATCCTGTGGATGGGCACGGCGGGGGAGATGGGGCCGGGGCATCCGATGCGGCGCGACGCGATCATCCCGTTGGCATCCGTCGGGAAGATGTACACGGCCGTGGCGGCCATGCTGCTCGTCGAGCGAGGGGTCATCGCGCTGGAAGACCCGGTCAGCACGTACATTCCCGAGTTCGGGCAGGCCGTCGTCCGCGTCACCGACGAATCCGGTCACGAGGTGATGGCGACGCCGCGCGAAGCCATCACGATCCATCACCTGCTGACGCACACCGGTGGTCTGACCGTGACGGGCGACGACTTCTGGGCTGCATGGGATGCGCACTCGGGCCGCACGACCACCACGCACCTCGCCCGGGCCCTCGCCGCGCTGCCCCTTCAGGCACAGCCGGGCACGGCCTTCGCCTACGGGCAAACGGGGGCGTCCTATGAGGTTCTCGGCGCGGTGATCGAGATCGCCACCGGGCAAACGCTCGAAGCGTTCATGCAGGAGAACATTTTTGATCCGCTCGCTCTTCGTGACACGCACTTTTATCTGCCCGAGGGCAAGGCCGAGCGAATGCCGAGTTTCTTCCGCCGGGTGGACGGCGTGTTGGAGCGCGAGCGACCGTACGGGGTGGACTTCCCCCGCTCGACGTTCTTCCACGGTGGGGGAGGGGTGGAGGCGTCCCCGCAGGACTTCCTGCGGTTCGCGCGACTCTTTCTTGACGGTGGGTCGTCAGGCGGCGTGCGCCTGCTCAGTCCCGAAACGATCGACCGAATGATGACGGACCAGCTGGGCGACGTGGCGCCACGGGACGGCTGGAGCTGGGGGTACGGCGCCGCGTTGCAGTATGCCGAGGACGCGGAGGGCACCCGAACCCTGCGACAGTACGGGTGGATTGGGGGAGGATACGCGATCGCGTGGGTGGACCCCGTGGACCGTCTGGTCGCCTACTTCGCGTTCCCGCTGATGCCGCCGGGAGACAACGAGCTCCTCCTGGAGTTCGCGCGCTTGGTCGAAGTCGCCAAGATCCGGAGCGGGCAGAGTAACTGAGAGGGTCTCAGGTCGATCAACGACACGAGCCGGCAGGCATGCGCACGCCTGCGAGCACGATGTCGCATGCGTGCGCACTCAGAGTCGCCAGCGCCTGCTCCGCGCTGCCGACCGTCCTAACGTCCGCGCTGTCGTGTGACAGTGCAGTGGCGAGCGACGCGCAGATGCGTTCGTCGTCGTCGACGACCAGAATGGCGTGGCGGTTCGGATCGGTCATGGTGTGATCCTGACCGGGGCTGCCCTAAGGTAGGTCGGAGGGGATGGCTCGGCCAGAAGCGGTAGCGGGGCAGCCGTGCATGATCCAGGAGAGAATCGAGAGCCGGCGAACAGTACGCGAAGGGCACCGGGGCGACCGCGGGTTGCCGCAGGCTGTCCCCGCAGTGATTGCCCGCCGCGCTCCGTCCGGGGCTTCCGCACTGTCCATAGCATTCCTGAAACATGCGGCC
>JBDHJO010000297.1:0-2557 GCA_039586875.1 Gemmatimonadota bacterium
GGGACCAGCACGCGCCGAAGTCACTCGGGACCCCCAGGTCCTTCTCTTCCGCAATGAACGAATACTCGGCACTGGGGATATCGTAGACCACGAGATGTGAGGTGTTCGCCCACCGTCGCGACTCGACCGCGTACACGAGCTTGGAGCCGTCCGGTGCCCAGGCGTGGCCACTTGGTCGGCTCTGGAAATCGGCGATCTTGGTCGCACCGTTGCCATCATGCCGGGCTATCCACAGTTCCGGCACCTGGACGGTGCCCGCGCCCTCGCGCTGCACCGGACGGTCTTGATAGTACGCCACCCGCAGCCCGTTGGGAGCGAACGTCGCTCCTGGGTGGCCGACCTTGGTGAAGCGAGCCAACGTCGCACAATCGGAGGTCCGCACGGTGTAGAAGTTCCGATCATCGTGCACTACGGCTTGGGACGGGGACCGCCACGCCTCGATGCGATCCGACGCGCTGCAACCCATCGACCGGGCGACACCGTCCGCGCCGAGTAGGAACACACCGGACGTCGTGCCTTGGACACCGACGCCCACCAGGGCACCGTCGCTCGACCAGGCCAGCGTGTACTGTTCCCCGCCGGCTGCCTGGGGTATCTCCGTCACGGTACCTGACGGGGCATCGATCACGACCACTTCCGTGCCATCCGGCGAGCGGCGTGCCACGGCAACCTTGCCACCGGTAACGCTGGCGGCCGTCGCCACCACATCGCCGGTCCCCGCGCGTGCTGTCCGATCGGTGCCGGCTCGCGTGTCCCGAATCGCGATGCCGGTGCCGGATTCGTAGACGATGGCGTAGTTGTCACCGGGGAGTGGCGCCTCGATGGAGGGAGTAGCTGGCCCCTCCGATGTTCCGCCGCCTGCCGCGCAACCGCTCGCAACGAGTCCCAGAACCGCGAGTCCGGAGAGGTGCATACGTTGGTGGGTGATTCGATCGGGCATGAGTCGGCTACGGGATCCGGGCTCCGGAAGACGCCACAGAGCGGTGAGCGGTTTGGTTAAACGACCGCTAATGCTACACGGAGGATCACAGGTCCGGTACCGCCCCCCGTTGACGATCGGCTCACATATACGTCAATTCCGCTGCTGACTGCCCCACCTGCATCACCACTGGAGTTGATGGTATGCGGCAATTCCGCGGTACTCTGCTCGTCCTTGCGGTCCTCACAGCTTGTGCCGGGCCCGCACCGGAGATTGAGCGTGACAGCGTTGTACGCGTGCTCTCGGTACTGAGTGACGACGCCATGCGGGGCCGGGACGCCTTTTCTCCGGACGCCGACCGCGCTGCTGCCTTCATCGCCAGCGAGTTTGCCGGCATCGAGCTCGACGAACTCCCAGACGGTGGCTATCACCAGAGTTTCGAGATCTTCTCCGTCGGGGCCGAGAGCACAACTGTCGTGTTGAATGGCCGCCCGATTGCCGCTCAACACACGGCCATGCGGCTGAGCCAGGCGGTCCACTGGACCGCCGACTCGGATGTCGAGGTGATCCGCATCGGCCCCAACGCGGATCCGCAACGGCAGATGCGGGCGCTGTTCCGCGGCGACGGGAACCGCCTGGTGCTGATGGACCCCGCGTTCGCCGACATGTTCGAACGGGTACAGGGCTACTACGCACGTGGCACCCGGACGCTGGACACCACGGGCGGGGCGAATACGGTCGTGCTCCTCACATCCCAGGAACGCGTCGACGGGCTCGATCTTCGCGCCACAGTCGCGGTGGAACCGTCCGCCACTCTCGCGAACGTGATCGGTACCATCCCCGGGCGACGCGCCGACGAGACCGTCATCTTCTCCGGGCACTACGACCACATCGGGGTCGTGCGACCAGTAGAGGGTGACTCCATCGCCAACGGCGCGAACGACAACGCGTCGGGCACGACCGCCGTGATCGAGCTCGCGCGGTACTTCAAGGCCCTGGGTCGGCCTGAGCGAACACTCATGTTCGTGGCCTTCGCGGCGGAAGAGTCGGGTGGGTACGGATCACGATTCCTCGCCGACCAGATCGACCCGGATCAGATCGTTGCCATGTTCAACATCGAGATGATCGGCAAGCCCACCGCCGAGGGACCGAATCACGCATGGATCACCGGGTGGGAGGAATCCGACCTGGGCCGGCTCCTCGCGGCAGCCGTGCCGGACTCGGTCTTCGTCTTCTCCGGTGACCCCTACCCGGACCAGAACCTCTTCTCCCGTTCCGACAACGCCGTATTCGCGCGCCTCGGCGTGCCGGCGCACTCGATCAGCACCACGCCGCTCGACACCGATCCGGATTACCACCGTGTGACCGACGAGATCGAGACGCTCGACCTCGAGCACGTCACGGCGACGATCCGGGGGATCGCCGAGGCAGCCAAGCCGATCGTGAATGGGGAGGCGACGCCGGCAAGGGTGGATCCGACGAGACTTCAGTGAGGAGGGAGGAGGAAGGCGGGAGGAGTGACGGGTGAGTCGTGAAAAAAGGAGCAGCAAGCAGTGAAGTTGTGAGCTGTGAGTGGGAAGCTGTGTTGCGCGTACTGCCGTCTAAAAGAAGAGGTATCGGGGCGTCGACCCCTTATAT
>JBDHJO010000298.1:0-2797 GCA_039586875.1 Gemmatimonadota bacterium
CGCCACCGGAAACAGATCCGCCATTGATCGTTGATGCGGATGCTGTACTGCCCGGCCCGGTTGCCCCGGAGCTTCTCCAGCCGATTGCCGGGCGGGATCCGCAGGTCCCCGATTTCGCCGGCCGCATCGAGGATCAACAGCTTCCGAAGTGCGATGCGGCGGACAGCCGGACCGAGCGTCCGCACAGCCTGACGTTGAAAGAGGCGTTCCGTGTCGCGATCGCGGAAGCTCTTGATCATAAGAGAACGTAACGCATAACGTTAATAACGTCAAGCGTTATGTCACGTGTGCCGGGCAGCACCAAATCCCGCTATGCACTGGGCTCGCGGGCCGCCCAATTGGCCAGCTCGCCGATAGACCCGAGGGTGAAGATGAGGGTGTCTCCCTCGCTGTGCGAACCTGCGTTGGACTGATCGCGGTCGGGAGGGTGGGTGAGATGATATCCGAGCCGGCGCGTGGCTTCGGTTGCGAGCCCCCGACCAACGTGTTCGACGTGCACCCAGTATCCGATCTCCAGCGCGCCGGGGCCGATCCGCGGCATCAGGCCGGCCTCACCCAGGACCGCCGTCTCGGTGGCATCGAGCATCGCATACACGAACCCGATGCCAGCGTTGAACTCCGCTCGGAACTGCTCGAGCCTCCGGGCAATGCCGTCGAGCTCCGTTGGCTCGTCCCAGACTGGGGGAATCCAGGCGCCGATATGCTCGCGACTGACTCCGAGCGCGGACGCAAACAGGTGCGCGTCGGCGGGCTCCCAGCACCGGAGGACGAGGCGCTGCGTCTCGATCCGCCTCGGTGGGGTAGGACCGGTCAGCTTCCAAGGCTGCGGGTATCGCTCAGATCGGAACACGAGTCGTGACTCGTGGACGGTTAGATGCCATTATCCAGATCTGCCGCAACGCGCCAGCGGCCATCGGGACCACGCCGCAGCGCAAGCACAAACGAGCCACGGTCGGACACCGCGGCGCCGTCGCCGTACCCATACGCGCCGACAATGTAGCCGACGGTATCGCTCTCCGCGTATGCGCTACGCAGAGGTCCTCCGGCTGATATCGAGCAGGGTGTCCACAACGAGCTCTGGATCCCGAAGTGGTGCAAGGTGACTCGACGAAAGCTCGAGGATGTGCCACCGGGGATCGTCCCGAAGCCGCTCCATAATCGGGTCGAAGATGCTCGCCCACGCCTCTCCAGCGAGCGGACAGCGCACAAAGGTCCGCGGCACGGCGTCGGAAGCGGGATTGCGGATGCGGACAGCCTGCCGAAAGGTCTCGATCGGTTGCCTGTTGGCTGCGAGCTTTGCCGCGAACGAGCGTAGCGCATCCGCATCCGGAAGCATCGGGCCAAAGAACGCAGCAATCTCCTCTGCATCACCCAACGACGCGCTCCATCCATCCCCGGACGACTGTGCGCTCTGCTCCATGGCGTCTTTGAACTCCGGCCCTGCGACGTCGAATTCCGACTCGCCATCGCGCGGCACCTCGGCATCGAGATACACAACATGCGTGAGTCGCTCAGGGACCCTATCCAGGACGCCTGTCACGACCATCCCGCTGTAGCTCCATCCGACGAGGATGACGTGGCGGAGATCCTCGACCTCCAGCAGACTGACGATGTCTTGAATATGGGTGTCGAGGTTTACCTGCGGGCTCGCGAGGTGCGCGCGCTCACCAAGCCCGGTCAGGGTTGGCGTATGGACTTCATGGCCTGCTGCCCGCAGAGTCGGGGTAACGCGCCGCCATGCCCAGCCCCCGGCCCAAGCCCCAGCGACCAGCACGAACGTCGTCAGGCGATCATTCATGAGTTCTCCTCGTCGCGAAGAAACCATGGGCATCGGTGAGACATGCACGCTCACAGGTCGCGCAGCGCCGATTCCGGCTGCCGAACACCGACGAGCGCGATCTCCGCGAAGGCGTGGCGGAACTCCCGCAACTCCTCCTGAGTGAACGTGACGTCGAGTGCGCCGAGATCCTCCTGCACGTGATGGAGTTTCGTCGTACCGGGAATAGGAACGATCCACGGCTTCTCGGCCAAGAGCCACGCGAGCGAGAGTTGCGCCGGCGTCGCGCCCTTCCGTCGCCCCCATTCCCGAACCAGGTCGAGGAGCACCATGTGTGCCTCGAGGGCTTCAGGCGTGAAATAGGGAACGGACGAGTGTCGAGACGCCTCGGCGAAGCGGCTCCACTCGTTGTACTTGTCCGCGAGGAATCCGCGACAGACGGGACCCCACGGCACGAAGCCGATCCCCAACTCCTCGCAGGTCGCCAGGATGTCGTGCTCGACGACGCGCTGGACGAGCGAGTACTCGGATTGGAGTGCCGTGACCGGCTGGACGGCATGCGCCCGGCGGATCGTCTCCGGTGCGGTTTCCGAGAGGCCGAAGTGCAGCGCTTTCCCCTCGGCGATCAGGTCGCGCACGGTCCCGGCCACGTCCTCGATCGGGACGTCGGGGTCGGCGCGGTGCAGGTAGAGCAGGTCGATCCGATCCGTTCTGAGACGCCGGAGCATCCCCTCCACCGCGGTCCTGATGTGGTCCGGCCGGCTATTCCGTGGGCCCCGTTGGCCGTTCTCGAATTGGAATCCGAACTTGCTCCCGATGACGACCTGATCGCGTACGGGCGCGAGCGCCTCGCCGACGTACTCCTCGTTGGTGAACGGGCCGTACACCTCCGCCGTGTCGAAGAACGTGACGCCGAGGTCCACGGCCCCTCGGATCACGGGTATCATGGCGTCTTTGGACCGGGGGGGGTTGTAACTGCCGCTGGTCATGCTCATGCATCCCAGCCCGATGGCCGAGACT
>JBDHJO010000299.1:0-2506 GCA_039586875.1 Gemmatimonadota bacterium
GCCCGGGTCAGCAGCGGGGCGGTCGTGCTGGCTGGAGAGGACCCGGAGACCTACATCCGTGAGCGCATGGCGTCTCACCAGCGGGCCGATGGCGAACCCGTGGAGCAGCAGATCTCCGACGGACGCTGGATCGAGATTCGTGAGCAGCGCACCCACGGGGGCGGCATCGCGCAGTTTCGCCGGGATATCACGGCACGCAAGCACGCCGAGGAGGAGCTCGCCGGCCATCGTGAACGCCTGGAAGAGATCGTGGAGGAGCGTTCCAAGGAGCTCGGGGAGGCTCAGCGGGAGCTGGTCCGCAGCGAGCGGCTCGCGGCGATCGGCCAGCTGACCGGGACCGTCAGCCACGAGCTGCGCAACCCCCTCGGCACCATTCGATCGTCTTTCGCCATCGTCGGCAATCATCTGCAGTCGAGCCATGGTCCGGTGGCGCGGGCACTGGAACGGATCGAGCGCAACATCGACCGCTGCGTGACCATCATCGACGAGCTGCTCGCCTATACGCGGGTGCGGGACGTGCACCCGGAGCCGGTGGCCATCGATGAGTGGCTGACGGAGCTGGTGATCGATGAGGACATACCGGACGCCATCAGCGTGGTGCTGGACTGCCAGAGCGGCGAAACGGTGCCCATGGACCGCGAGAGGCTGCGCCGGGCCATCCTCAATCTGCTGCAGAACGCTTGGCAGGCCTGCACCGAGGGCGAGCACGATTGTCCCCAGGCCACCGTCGCCATCACTACCCGGGTCGTGGATGGCGCCCTCCTGCTGCGGGTCGCCGACAACGGGCCCGGTATCCCCGAGGACATCCGCGAGCGCATCTTCGATCCCCTGTTCAGCACCAAGTCGTTCGGGGTGGGGCTCGGGCTGCCCCTGGTGCGCCAGATAGTCGAGCAGCATGGCGGCGAGATCACCGTGGACACGGTCCTCGACGAAGGCACCACGATAAATCTGACCCTGCCGATGGCCTCGGCTCCGCCGCCGGAAAATTGATAATCTTGCTTATAGTAAGCTAGGCAATTAAAATCTCACGTATGCTGCGTGAGAATCTCGAACGGAACTTCGGCTTTATCCTCCACGACGTGGCGCGGCTGCTGCGCACCACCTACGACCGGCGGGTGCGGGAGCTGGACCTGACCCGATCCCAGTGGTGGGTACTCACTCACCTGTTCAGGAAGGACGGCATTACCCAATCCGAGCTGGCGGAGACGCTGGAGCTGGAGAAGCCGAGCCTCGGCCGGCTCCTGGATCGGCTGGAGAGCAAGGGCTGGATCCGCCGGGAGGCATGCCCCAATGACCGTCGCGCCAAGCGGATCTTCCTCACCGAGGCGGCCGATGCGCCCATGCAGGTCATGCGGGAGATCGCTTCCGGGGTGCGGGAGGATGCCCTCTCGGGCCTGAGCGACGACGACCGGGACCGCTTCGTCGATACCCTCCTCACGATCAAGTCCAACCTGATGGGGCCGGGGAACGGCACGTCGCGGGGCAACGGACAGGGGGGTCGTTGAGCCATGGCGGCGAACAAGGATCGCGCGATGCGCCGCAAGCACTTCGCCCGGCGCATGAAGCGCGTCGTGCTCATGATCATCCTACCCCTCTGCGTGGCCGTGGCGGCACTCTACGTGTATGCCAACGGCGGGCGCTATATCGTTACCGAGAACGCCTACGTTAAGGCCAACGTCATCGCCGTGAGCGCGGATGTATCGGGCCGGGTGATTGCGGTGGACATCCATGACAATCGCGTCGTTAAACCCGGCGATCGGCTTTTCGCCATCGATCCCGTGCCCTTCCGTATCGATCTCGCCGAGGCTGATGCCCAGCTCGAGATCATCCGTACCGACGTCGGCCAGCTTCGCTACGACATCGCCGAGGCTCAGGCCGAGTTGGCCGAAGCGCGGGAGCGGCAACGATTCCTCGCGCAACAGTTCGAGCGCCAGAAGAAACTCAAACAGCGCGGCATGGGCAGCGAGGAAGCCTACGATCATGCTCTCCACGATCTGAAAGCCGGAGAGGAGACGATGCGCACGATCGATCAACGCATCGCGCGCAGCCTCGCCGCGCACGGAAATGACCCGAACATGCCCGTGGATAAGCACCCCCGTTTCCGCCACGCAATGGCGGTGCGCGAGCAGGCTTTGGTCGACCTCGGCCACACCGTCGTGAGAGCTCCCGCAAAAGGCGTGATCAGCAACATGAAGCTGCAGGTCGGCGAGTACGTCAAGGCTGGTGACCCCGTGTTCAGCCTGATCGAGGCCGCTCCGATCTGGATCGAAGCCAACCTGAAGGAAACCGAGCTCACCAACCTGAATATTGGACAGCCAGCAACTGTTGTCGTGGATGCCTACCCCGACCACGAGTGGTGGGCCTTCGTGGACACCATTGCACCGGCAACCGGCGCCGAGTTCGCGTTACTGCCGCCTCAGAACGCGACGGGCAACTGGGTGAAAGTCGTCCAACGCGTGCCGGTGGCCCTCCGCATCGAGCCAAGCGGCGACGACCCCGTCCTACG
>JBDHJO010000093.1:0-14672 GCA_039586875.1 Gemmatimonadota bacterium
GGATCCCAGTTGTCCTTGGTGAACGTGGCACTGTCCCCGCTCTTCACGCGTGTGATCAGCGTATCGAGCCACGTCTGCATCCGTCGAGCGAGCAGCACCGTCTCGATCCCACGTGCCGCCGTGCGGCCGAGCGTGGAGAACAGCGCCTCCGGACCGACGCCCAACTTGCCCAACGCCTCATTCGCGAGTTCCTGCACCCCTTCGTGACCGGATGCGTACGCGACCAGTGCTCGCGCGAGCGGCCCGACCTCCATCGGCATGTCGTCATACCGCGGCGCCTTCATCCACGTGTACTTGTCCTCGTCCTGCAGATACTCCCACGGCGTGGGCGGACCGCTGTACTTCGCCTTGGTCTCGCCCTCGTACGGATGGAGTCCGACGTCGTCGCCCCCCGCGTACTCGTACCACGACGAGTTGATGTACTCCTTCACCTTCAAATGATCGTACGGGAGCACCTCGTTCAAATTCTTGCCGACGATGATCCCGCGCGGGAAATACAGGGAATCGGTGTTGCGCACGTCGTCCTCGGGGAACTCACCCGGAGTGAGGTAATTCCCCACGCCCCCACCGATTGCCGCCCATTCCTTGTAGAAGGAGGCGACGGCGAGGAGGTCCGGCCAATACACCTGCTCCACGAACCGGAGGGCCCGGGAGATCATCCCCTGGATGTCGGTCAGGCGTGCGGCGTTGATCGTGGCCGTGCCTTCGAGGTTGATTGCCGACGCCATGCCCCCGACCACGAAATTCGGGTGTGGGTTCTTCCCACCGAAGATCGCGTGCAGACGGATGACGTCGCGCTGCCAATCGAGCGCCTCGAGGTAGTGTGCAACTGCCAGGAGGTTGACCTCCGGCGGCAGCTTGTACGCCGGATGGCCCCAGTATCCGTTCGTGAAGATGCCGAGTTGTCCGCTCTCGACGAACTTGCGGACGCGGTCCTGCACTTCCTTGAAGTACACGGGCGAGTTGTTGGGCCACGGAGAGATCGAGCGCGCGATCCGGGCCGTCCCCTCCGGATTTGCTGACAGGGCACTCACCACATCCACCCAATCCAGCGCATGCAGGTGATAGAAGTGGATCACATGGTCCTGCACGAACTGCATGCCGTGGACCAGGTTTCGGATCGTGTTGGCGTTCGACGGGATGCGAATGTCGAGCGCGTCCTCCACGGCACGGAGCGACGCAACCGCATGCACCACCGTGCACACGCCGCAGATCCGCTGCGTAAACGCCCACGCGTCACGGGGGTCGCGCCCTTCCATGATCAACTCGATACCGCGGAACTGCGTGGACGAGGCCCACGCGTCCTGGATGCGTCCGTTTTCCTGTTGCACCTCGATCCGGAGGTGACCTTCGATGCGGGTGATGGGGTCGACGACGACCTTGGTTCTAGCCATCGGTGCCTCCCTTCGGGCTCTGGCCCTGCTCCACGACGGGGAGGGCACGCCGCTGACGCGCTCGGTGAATGCCGGTCGCCACCGCGTGGGCTGCGATGCCCGCCGTGACGCCCGCCGCCACCGCACCACCGATCAGATCCACACGTCCCTCGACACCGAACCCGGCGACGTCGGGCAGCCGGCCATAGAACGGCGTCATCTGATCCCAGAATCCCCGCTCCGTGCACCCGAGGCACGGGTGCCCTGCACCGATCGGCCAACTGGTGGTCTGGTTCCACTGAATGATCGGACACGGGGAGAAGCTCGCCGGCCCCTTGCAACCCATGCGGTACAGACACCAGCCCTTCCGCGCTGCTTCGTCATCGAAGTCCTCGACAAACTGTCCGGCATCGAAGTGCGCGCGGCGCGGGCACTGATCGTGAATGCGCTTGCCGTAGGCGAAAAGCGGGCGGCCGTCACGATCGAGCTGGGGCAGCCGTCCGAACGTGAGGAAGTGCGCGACCGTGCCCGTGACGACGTCGGCGATTGGCGGACACCCGGCCACGTTGATCACAGGCTTGTCACGGATGACGTCGGACACGCCCACCGCCCCCGTCGGGTTCGGACGGGACGCCTGGATGTTCCCCCAGTGGGCACAGGCGCCGACAGCGATGATGGCGGCCGCACCAGCCGCGGCCTCCTCGAGAATCTCCTTCGCCGTCCGGCCCCCGATCGTCGTGTAGATGCCGTCTTCGTTCAACGGCACCGATCCGGTGACCACGAGGAGATACGCACCGCTGTTCTGCTCCATCGCGTCGTGCATTGCGCCCTCGGCTGCATGCCCGGCTGCCGCCATGAGCGTGTGGTTGTAATCGAGAGAGATGAGATCCAAGACCAGATCACCAATGGTCGGTGCGCCAGTGCGGATCACACTCTCCACGCAGCCGGTGCACTCCTGCAGCTGCAACCAGACCACCGACGGTCGTTGGACCTGCTGCAGCGCCTCGGCCACCTTCGGCGTCAGCACGCTGCTGAGACCGAGGATCGCGCCAAGCTCCGCGCAGTAGGCCACGAAATCCCGCCGGCTCACACCTCGGTTCTCGAGGTGCTCGGCCAGCGTCTCGCCCTTCACCCACGGGTGTGACGACGGATAGAACATACCCGCACTCCAGTCTGAGTTAGACCTTGGCTTTGCTTGTCGGAATCAGGCGTAGCAGCTACGCCGGCTACCGCGGCGGCCCCCGTACGGGGCTCCCGGCCGCGGGCGGGAGGTGGGGCAGCGACCGGGTACAAAAGCCTACTTTGGTGATTGGGTTTGTTACGGCACAGTGCAGTAAGAGAACATGAATTTTCTATGATGACCTGATGCCCTTCCGTAAACACCTTACCAGCAAGCGATTCGGCTTCACCTCCCTCGCAGGGTCGTCACGGCGGCGAGGCAATCCCCGGAGGGGTTGCCCAAATCGCGGCGGCGCTGTATCTGAAAGGACCCAGTAATGCACTCGAACGGAGAGCCGCAATGAGTACTGGTAGGGAATACCTCGCCCGCATCCACGAGAAGCTCCGCGCCTTCGAGGAGGCGGTGGTCGAGCGCGAGAAGTTCAAGCCGCTCGACAGCAAGGTCACGCGTCAGCAGGACGTCGATTCAGCGCGGGACAAGCTCATGGAGACGATTGTCGATATCGTCACGAAGGCCCGACTCCAGGATCAATAGGCTGCCGCGGGCGGCACAGCCGGCGCCCGCGCAGCAGCGGACTCCGGTGGTGCCGCACGGTCCCTCCGGGTTCGTCCCCACATGATCCAGATACCGGAAGCACTCGCTGGCGCGCTCGAGGGTCGGTACCGCCTCGAGCGACCCATCGGCCGCGGGGGGATGGCCATCGTCTATCTGGCGGAGGACGTCCGGCACCGGCGCGACGTGGCCGTGAAGGTCCTCGAGCCGGACCTCGCGGCGTCGTTGGGCAGCGATCGATTCCTGACGGAGATCGAGATCGCTGCCGGCTTGACCCATCCCCACATCGTTCCGCTGCACGACTCCGGCGAGGCCGAGACCTTCCTGTATTACGTGATGCCGTTCATCGAGGGCGGGTCACTGCGGACCCGACTGAACCGACACAGTCGATTCCCGATCGAGGAGGTTCTCCCGATTGCCGCCCCGGTGGCCGACGCGCTGACCTACGCGCACGGCCGGGGAATCGTCCACCGCGACATCAAGCCCGAGAACATCCTGTTCGCGTCCGGGCATCCGTTGGTCGCTGATTTCGGGATTGCGCGGGCCGTTCACACTGCCGGGGGACCGCGGCTGACGCGCACAGGGTTCGGCCTCGGCACCCCGGGGTACATGAGCCCGGAACAAGCGGCCGGCATGCGGGAGTTGGACGCCCGTACCGATGTCTACAGCCTCGGCTGCGTGGTCTACGAGATGCTGATCGGGGACACGCCCGGGCTGTGGGTGACCGAGGAGGCCGCACGGCTCGGTCGCTTCATGGATGCGCTCCCCGACCACCGCGACCGCCTGGACCGCCTCTCGGGATCGGTCGAACAGGTACTCGTGCAGGCTTTGGCAATGCGCCCAGCCGATCGATTCGAGACCCCACGCGCGTTCACCAATGCCCTCGGCGCAGCGCAGCACCGTCGCGCACGCTACCGAGATGATGATGCCAAACGCATCATCGGCCGCGCCGCGGAACTCCAAGCAGACCGCGAGGTGGAAGAGGGCGCATTGTCCGTCGGCGGAGTCGAGCGAGTTGCCGCCGAGGTCGGCATCCCACCCGCCGAGGTGCGAGCCGCGGCTGGCGAACTGCAGCGATCGCGGCCCGGTGCTGTGACTCCGCAGAAGAGCAAGTGGACGTGGCTTTCCGGTGGTACCATGAAGCTGGTCTTCGATCGCGTGATACCGGGAGAGATCCGCGAGAGCGAGTTTGCCTATATCGTCGAGGAAATCCGGCTCAGCCTGGGTACCGTCGGCTTAGTCGGCACCCTGGGACGATCCATGACCTGGAGTACCTCGCCGCCGGGCCAGGGCACCGGTCGGAACGTGCAGATCACCGTGTCGGCGCGAGGCGGGGAGACGCGCCTGCATATCGAAGAGCACCTGGGGAACGTGGCCGGTGGCGTGTTCGGCGGTGTGACGGGCGGGGCCGGCGGCGGGATCGGCGGCATGTGGATCGCCTTCGCCACGGAGACGCTGAACAACCCGATCGCCGCCGTCGTCGGGGTCGCCGCGTGCGTAGCAACCGCGTACGGCGCAGCACGGAGTATCTTCACCTCCGTATATCGGAAGAGGAGATCCGAGCTCGAAGTACTGACGGATCGGCTGGACACGATGATCCGCGACTCGATTGGCGGCGATCGGCTCCGCGCTGCGGATCTTCCCCCAAAGCTCCTGCCCGAGTAACGAACGGACGGACGGCGAGCCGGTTGCTACGGCTCGATCCGCTTTGCCCCTCCGGCGACATCTCGAAGACGGTCCATCAATCCCTGCAGCAACCGGCGCCGACGCCGGACATACCACCGTGCCCAGGTTACGAACCCACCGCCGGTGAGCCCAAGCCAGGCCCCGACGATGTACAGCCCCATATCCGGAAGGGCGTTCGCGATCAGGCCGGCCCCGACCCCGAGCGGGAGGAGCGCAACACCCGCCCCCATGGCGAAGACTTTGGACTCGTCTTCAGCGATTCTGATCCTGGTCGACCCTCGGTATGGGTTGACCTGTACCGTCGTGTACGGGCCGGACTCCCCCACGGCTCCCTGCTGATAGGACGCCCATGAGAACCCCGACCCCAACGCGGGGGTCACGATTCCTTCCACCCCCAGATCGTGCTGAACCGTCTCCAACAGGGCGAAATGATCCTCGACCGGTACTTCGTGACCGACGGTGATCTCGAGATCGACCTTCGCACCGAGACCGAAGACGGCCACCTTCTGTGCCGGAACCGGCTTCGCCAGCTTGGCCGCCGCCGCCCGCACGTGCCGGGGTTCGATGCCCGCCTCCGCAGCGGCCCGCTGCACACTGCCGATCGTGAGGCCGGTGTCGCCGGTGGGCGTCCCGGCGTCCAACGCGGCCGCATCGCGCACGATCTCCTTGATCTCGTCACGATCGAACCTCCGGCGACCTGCCGCATCCGGATGACGCACGGCGGCAACGAACTCCCCCACCGAGGGGAAGCGCTGTTCAGGCCGCACGGCCATCGCGCGCACCAACGCGGGCTCGATCCGGGCGGGCAAGCGATCGAGCACGGCGCGGTGCTCGGCGGATATCTCTTGAAACCGCTCCAGCCGCACCGATTCGTCGGACGGCCACGTCCCCAGCGTTTGGCCCACAGTCATCTCGAAGACGACGCACGCGAGACTGAAGATGTCGGTTCGCGCGTCGACGTCGCGGGCCCCGGCCGCTTGTTCGGGACTCATATAACCCACCGTGCCCAACCCGAACCCGGTCCCGGTCAGCCCCGCCCCGCCCGCCGTGGTGATGGCCTTGGCAATGCCGAAGTCCGCCACGACCGCATGTCCGCCGGAAAGGAGGATGTTCTCCGGCTTGATGTCGCGGTGAACCACACCCTGCTGGTGAGCGTACGCCAACGCACTGCCAACCTCTCCCGCCAAGCGGAGCGCCTCGGCAATGTCGAGCGTTTCCTCACGCCGCAGCCGTGCCCGCAAGGACTCCCCGTCCACGAACGGCATCACGTAGAACAGGTGGCCATCGAGATCGTCGGAGTCGTACAGCGGCAGGATGTGCGGGTGGGTCAGGCGAGCCGCGATCTCGATCTCTCGCAGAAACCGCTCGGAACCGAGCGAGGCCGCGAGATCGTCCCGCAGCACTTTGACGGCAACACTTCGTCCGTGTTTGCGGTCTTCCGCCAAGTACACGACGGCCATCCCGCCGCGTCCGACGACGCGGTCGAGGCGATAGCGCGCGCCGAGCGCCTGCGCGAGTGCAGCGGGAACGTCAGCCATGGTGCCAATGTAGGGGCAACGGCGGCCGCCGGACCAGGGCCAGACGGATCCATCCCGCGGCGCGGCCGTCAAGTACGTATCTTCCGGTCGGCCTTGTTGTTTCCACTGGTCGTGAACAGCGTCTCCTGAGGAATTGTCAATGAAACGTCTTCTTGCCTTGCTGCTTCTGCTCCCACTCGCGAGTGTTGGGCTTCGCGCGCAGGCGCCCGCACTTGAGGTGCCGTACGAGCGCATGACGCTCCCCAACGGCCTCACGGTGATCCTGCATGAGGATCCAAGCACCCCGATGGTGGCGGTCAACGTGTGGTACCACGTCGGCTCAGGCCGCGAGAAGCCTGGCCGCACCGGCTTTGCCCACCTGTTTGAACACATCATGTTCGAGGGATCCGGCAACGTACCGGAAGGGGCCTTCGACGAGTGGCTCGAGGCCGCCGGTGGATTCAACAACGGATCCACCACGACCGACCGTACCAATTACTACGAGATGGTACCGAAGAGCGCGCTCGCGCTCGCGCTCTTCCTCGAGTCGGATCGCATGGGGTATCTGCTCGATGCGATGTCGCCCGAGAAGGTGGATGGCCAGCGCGACGTGGTGAAGAACGAGCGCCGATTCCGCGTCGACAACCGCCCGTACGGGAACGCCTACATCCTCCTCAACGAGAACCTCTACCCAGCGGACCATCCGTATCATTGGCCCGTCATCGGTTCGATGGAGGACCTCTCCGCCGCGAGCTACGAGGACGTCGTGGAGTTCCATCGCACGTGGTACGCGCCGTCGAACGCCGGCCTGGTAATTGCCGGCGACATCGACGTCGAGGAGACCAAGCGACTGGTGCAACACTGGTTTTCCGACGTGCCCGCCGGCCCTGCAGCCGGTCCGATGGACGGACCAGCGGCCTTCCTAGACCGAGAAACGCGTATTGTCTACGAGGATCGGGTGCAGCTGCCACGGATGTACATGTGTTGGCTGTCCCCCGCAATCTACACACCCGGTGACGCCGAGCTCGACGTGGCAGCCAACGCCCTCGCACGCGGGAAGAACTCGCGCCTGTACCGTCGCCTCGTGTATGAGATGGAGATCGCGCAGGACGTCTCCGCTTACCAGAGTTCCGCGGAGCTGAGCTCCGAGTTCTGCATCGTCACCACCGCACGACCTGGCCGCACACTGCAAGAGCTCGAACTCGTGATCCAAGAGGAAATCGACCTACTGAAGCACGAGGGGCCGACCGACCGCGAGGTCCACCGTGCTGTGAATCAATACGAGGCCAGCTTCCTGTCAGGCATCGAGTCCATTCTCGGCAAGGCTGATCGGATGAACGGCTACCACTTCCGGACCGGCAATCCCGACTACTTCAACGAAGACCTTGCACGCTACGGAGCCCTGACGCCCGGCGACGTGCAGGCGATGGTCCAACGTTATCTGCGGAACGATGGGCGCGTGATCTTGAGCATCGTCCCCGAGGGTCAACCTGAACTGGCCGCCGCGAAGGCGACGAGCGAGTGACTGCCATGCGAACACTCCGACTTCCTGTTTTCATCGCTGCCGCGGTCGCTGCCGTCGCACCCTCGCTCACGGCGCAGGTACCCGATCGTAGCCGTCCGCCGGCTCTGGCCGAACCGCCACGTCTCGAGCTGCCACCGGTGCAGGAGTTCACGCTCTCGAACGGCCTGCGGGTGCTGATGATGGAGAAACACCAGGTGCCGCTGGTGCAGATCAACGTGCTCGTCAAAGCCGGCTCGGCAAACGACCCGGCTGACCGCATCGGACTCGCGTCGCTGACGGCCGACATGATGGACGAAGGTGCCGGCGACCGCGATGCCCTGGCTTTCGCCGATGCGGTCGACTTCCTCGGTGCACAACTCAGCGTCCGTGCCGGGACCCATGCGATCACGGCTTCACTGTTCACGCCGGTGTCCAAGCTGAACGAGGCGCTACCGCTTCTCACCGACGTCGTGCTCCATCCGCGGTTCCCCGCCGATGAGCTGGAGCGCAAGCGGACAAGCCGCCTGACGTCGCTCCTGCAGGCGCACGACGAGCCGTCGGCCGTTGCCTCAGTGTTGTTTGCACGAGCGCTCTTCGGTGATCATCCGTACGGGCGTCCATCCGTGAGTACGGAAGCCTCGCTCCGCGCCATGGAGATCGATGATCTACGAGGATTCCACGACACCTACTTTCGAGCCAACAATGCCGCCCTGGTGGTCGTTGGCGACGTGGAACCCGCCGCTATGCTGCAGGCACTGGAAGCGACGTTCGGCAAGTGGGAGGCCGGCGACATCCCCGCCGTCAAGTGGGCCGAGCCGGCTCAGGTCACCCGACGCCAAGTCCTCCTAGTGGACAAGCCCGGTGCGGCGCAAAGCGAGATTCGCATCGGCCGTATCGGCGCGGCGCGCTCCACTCCCGACTACGACGCCCTCGAGGTAATGAACACCGCGCTCGGCGGCTCGTTCACGTCACGGCTCAACCAGAACCTCCGCGAGGACAAGGGCTACACCTACGGAGCCGGCTCGGGCTTCGGCTTCCGCCTCTTGCCGGGACCGTTCCTAGCGTCATCGGCTGTCCAGACGGACGCCACCGCTGCAGCGCTGCAAGAGTTCTTCAAGGAGTTCGACGGCATCCGTGAACCCATGTCCGACGAGGAACTCACGCGCGCGAAGAACTACGTCGCGCTGAGTTTTCCGTCCGGGTTCCAGTCGGTGCGCGGCATTGCGGGGAGCGTGAACGATATCGCCGAGTACGCCCTGCCGCTCGACTACTTCAACGGCTACGTCGATCGCATTCTCGGTGTCGCACCGGGAGAGGTCCTCGACGTGGCGCGCCGCTATGTGCACCCCACTACCATGCTGATCGTGGTTGTGGGCGACCGTGCGACGATCGAGGAGAGCGTCCGAGCGCTTGATCTGGGACCGATACGGATTCTGTCGATCGAAGATGTGCTGGGAGCAAAGCCGGGATTGTAGACGAGCAACTACTGCCGAACGGGAAGCCACGGGGGATGTCGAAGTACTTCGACATCCCCCGTTCGGGTGTTGGATGTAGCGCTACGGCGTGTACCAGATCGGGCTCGTGTACGCCCGCTCCTGTGTCGTCATCGGGACCTCCGCCGGCATCGTGATGCCGAAGCGCTCGGCCTCGTACGCCGTCCACCGTGGTGTCGGGATCTCGAGCACGCGTGCGTAGTACACCGCCGAGTGATCGGGATCGAAGTCGGGATCGGTCCAGACCGTGATCAACTCCGGCGCACCGATCGTGTTGGTCCACGTCGCGTTGGCCACATCGACCGTATTGCCCACCGGCGAGAGTTTGCCGTCGCGACCCACTTGCCGGTCATCGGACCACACGACGTCATAGATCTTCTCATGACGCTCGCCGTCGCCGTCCACCCACCCCTTCACGATCTGAATGCGGTCGAGATTGCCCGACAGTTGGTCCTTCAGGGCCGCAACCAGGAATGTCGGCGCGGCGTTGCCGGCGCGCGCCGGCAGATCGGCGCCCATCGGCACACCCTTCGTATAACCCACTTGCGCCGGCAACCGGTTCATCGCATCGGCCTCCTCAAACTCCCAGCCACCGAAAAACCGCACGAGTATCCGAGGTCCGGTGGTCGCATAGGTCTCACGCCGCTTCATGGCATCGAAGAGCGCCTCGCGGGTATTCTCGGTCGCCCACACGGCCGCGTACCCGGAACTGACCATCGACCAGCTCTCGTACACCATGTCGCCGACCTTCGCCATCGGGTGCTCGTACCGTTCCGCACTTGGCTCCGCGCCGGAGTGCTTGCCGAAGAAGTTCTCCTCCTCGGCGGTGGCGAGGCCGGTGTGGGAATCGGTGGAACCCACCATTCCGAACTTGTAGGGATTGACCCCGAGCTGCTGCTCGAGCTGGAGCCCGATCTGAAGACCCGAGCGCGCATACTCGTACTGCAGCATCTCATCCTGCTTGAGCGTGCTCAGGTCGAGGTTGCCCTGGTCCCAGGTCTCGTAATCCGCGAACTCGTCCGTCGGTGAGAGGTACGGATGCGCCTCACCGTCCCCCTTGATCTGCGTCACCTCGTAGAGCGGCTCCCATTTCATCCGCGTCTCGGCATAGGCGCGATCGAACGGCTCACCGGTGAAGCTGTCCAGCATCGGGAACATGATCCCGTTGCTCAGATTCCCATTGTGGGCCAACGCGAGGAGCCGTCCGCCGGTCTTGTCCTCGTACGTCTGCGTACGTCTGCATCCACGACCAGAGATCTCGGGGGTTGTCACTTCCCAATGGCCGAAGCGTTGTGTACGGCTCCATTACCCCGGCCTTCTGGCCGTCGTCACGGTAGACGACCACCCGGTGCAGATTGTTGCCCGCCGTGTTCGAGGTCCACTCGTATCCGATGAAGGCGGTGAACCGACCGGGGTCGTTGTACATCTCGGCCGCTTCGATGGTTTCGTCCCACGCGGAGCGGTAGGCTTGGCTCCCCGGCAGTGAAGCCAGGGCCTCCGGGAACGTGCCCTGCGAAAAGGCGACGATCACCTCGGTGGCGACCTGCACCCCCTGCTGCCCACCCTCCTTGATCATCTGATACCAGCGCTTGCCCGTCGGATCGGCCAGCATGCCCGGATCACCGGCATAGAGCCGCGGGAAGAACCCCATGTTGTCGGAGTGATCGGCCACGACGAGGAAGTCAAGCGGCCGCGACAGCTTCACCTGCAGGCCGGTTGAAGACGTGAGTTCTTCACCGAGGGCGAAGCGATACGCGTCCTTCGGATTGAGCCGCGCCCCGAACGCACCCGCGTCCATCGACATGCCGGTGTGGAGGTGCGTATCGCCCCAGTAGACCTGCGTCGGGAAGTTCCGCCCGGCGTAGGGCGAATAGTGCTGCTGGGATTTGAACGCGCCCTCGAGCGTCTCGGCCGGCGGCACGGGATCCTGCGCGTAGGTGGTAGCAGTGGAGACAGCCGCTACCGCAACCGCGACGACTAACGTTCGAAGCATCCGATTCCCCTCAGGTGAGTGACGGTTTCGTCGATTGATCATTGGCCCGGAGTATACCAGATCGGTGATGTGTATGCGCGTTCCTGCGTCCACATCGGAACGTCATCCGACATCTCGATCCCGTACCGCTTGGCGTCGTACGCCGTCCACCGCGGCGTTGGGATCTCGAGCACTCGGGCATAATACACGGCACGCTGGCTCGGATCGAAATCCGGGTCGGTCCACACCGTGATCAGTTCCGGGTCACCGATCGTGTTGGTCCACGTCGCGTTCGGGACGTCCACCGTGTTCCCGACCGGCGGCAGCTTCCCGTCAGCACCCGGAACCCGACCGTCGGACCAGACGACGTCGTATACCTGCTCGCGGCGCTCGCCGTCCGCGTCCACCCACCCCTTGATGATCTGAATCCGATCCAGGTTGCCGGACAGTTCGTCCTTGAGCGCGCCGACCAGAAACGTCGGAGCTCCGCCCGACGGCCGCGGCGGTAGGTCGGCCCCCATTGGGACCCCCTTGGTGTAGCCCACCTGGGCCGGCAGTCGGTTCAGCGCGTCCGCTTCCTCGAACTCCCACCCGCCAAAGAACCGCACCATCATCCGCGGCCCGGTGGTGGCGTACACCTCACGGCGCTTCATCGCGTCCCAGATGGCTTCGCGGGTGTTCTCCGTGGCCCACACCGCCGCGAGACCCGAGGACACCTGTTCCCACCCCCAGATCGTGGCATCATCGCTCGCGAGCACCGGATGCTCCCAGCGTGCGGGACCCGGCTCGGACCCGGAGTGCTTGCCGAAGAAGTTCTCCTCGGCGGCCGTGGCCAACGACGTGTGACTGTCCGTCGAGCCGATCATCCCGAACTTGTAGGGATTGACACCCAGCCGTTGCTCGACCTGGAGACCGACCTGCAACGCACTGCGGCCGTACTCGTAGGGCAGCATGTCCGGCGCCTTGGGTTCGCTGAGGTTGAGGTTCCCTGCATCCCAGGTCTCGTAGTCGGCGAACTCGTCGTCCGGCGAGAGGAGCGGATGCGCTTCGCCGTCGCCCTTGATCTGCGTGACCTCGACGAGCGGTTCCCAGCGGATCCGTGTTGCTGCGTACTCACGCGTCAGCGCGTCTCCCGTGACCGGGTTGATCAGCGGGAACATCATGCCGTTGCTGAGATTGCCGTTGTGTGGGATCGCGAGCAAGCGTCCACCCGTCTTGTTCTCGTAGGTCTGCAGCACCGTCCACAGATCTTCCGGGTGCACGCTGCCGACAGGGGGAAACATCGTGAACGGCAGGGTTTGCATGGCCTTGTCCCCACCGTCGCGGTACACAACGACCCGGTGGAGGTTGTTGCCCGGCGGAGCCAGGGACGTCCACTCGTATCCGATGAATGCGGTGAATCGTCCCGGATCGTTGAACTGCTCGGCCGCACGGACGGTCGCTTCCCATGCGGAGCGGTACGCCGCTGACTCGGGTGCGTAGTACAGCGACTGAGGGAACGTGCCGCGCGACGCCATGTTGATGATCTCGAGTGCGGCTGCGACCGCCCGCTCGCCGCCCTCCTGGATCATGCCGTACCAGCGCTTGCCTGTGGAGTCAGCGAGGATTCCGGGGTCCCCGGCGAACAGATCCGGGAAGAACCCCATGTTGTCCGAGTGGTCGGCCACCACGAGGAAATCGAGCGGCCGCGACAGCTTCACGCGCAGCCCCGTCGCGGCCGTCACCTCCTGGCCGCGCGCGAACCGATAGGCGTCTTCGAGCCCGAGCCGGTTGCCGAAGGCCCCAGCGTCCATCGACATGGCCGTATGCAGGTGGGTGTCGCCCCAGTACACCTGCGTGGGGAAGTTGCGACCGGCATACGGTGAAAAGTGCTGCTGCGCCTTGAAGGCCCCCTCGAGCGCCTCAGCGGGCGGCACGGGATCCTGCGCGTGTCCGGGGGAGGCGAGTAACAATGCTGCGGCGGTCGCGGCAGTCAGATTACGGAGCATCCGGTTCCTCTCCTCGGCAGGTCCCCTGCCAAGCATTCGTTGGTCGGGGCATGTACGAGCGGCGACGCGAAGCGCGTGCGCGTCCCGTTCGGAACAGGGTCGAACACTTCGAAGCCAAAGTCCGTTGCGGAGGTACTGCTCGACCCAGGAAGTGGCTACTGACACGGTGTCAGCAAAGCTATGCCCTGGTCGCCCACCCGTCAACCCTGACGGCGCTGTGCCAACCTGCTATTCGCCGGGTCGAAACCACCATCCGAGTAGAAGGAGCCCGGTCGCCACGACCCAGCTACCGGCCACCCGCACGGCGATCCGCATCCAAGGCCTCCTGAGAGACACAACCACGGCCGTCGCCAGCGCCACGAGCACGAAGAGGGAGACCGCAACGCCGATCAGGCCGAGGAATCCCAGCCGTGCCTCGGCCATCGCCGCGCCATTCATCGTCCCGTGCAGGAGACCCAGTGCCCCCACCATGCCCGTGACCCACCGCGTTCGAAGGGGTGCGTCCACCACCACGAGGCCACCGGCTACCAGGAACGATCCGATCGTCACCCACTGCGGCAGCGCTAATCCCGTCACGAGCCCTGCAACGCCACCGAGTAGCCACGCACCCGGCAACAGGAAGAGCGTGACGCGCGACGCCTCTTTCCCCTTCAGACCCGCATACAGGGCGATGGCAAGAGCTGGCAAGAGATCTTCGAGAGTGAGAAAAAGATGCCCGATCCCGTCGAACACCGGCCCCAGTCCGGTGGTGACGAGATGGGCCTCGGCACGCGACGGCGCGAGGAGAACCAAGAGTGCGCCGAGCACGACTCCAGGCGGGCACCAGCGGGGGGGGGCGGCTTCCCCACCTTGCACCTTGCACCTTGCACCTTGCACCCGAAGCCTCACATCACCGCCCGCCACAAGAAGTACAGACCAACGAACGCCACGACGCTACCCAACACCCGCAGCGCCAACCGTCCTGCCTTCCACCGATGGACGAGGCCGATCGCGATCCCCGAGCCGTGCAAGGTACCCGTCGACACGACGAAACCGAGGCTGTAGAAGATTGCGTTCTGATTCGCCGGCAGCTCCGTGCCGTGTGCGTGACCATGGAAGATCGCGAAGAACCCCACGAGGACGGCGGCCCATGCCAACGGCGGGCGGGCTTCGAGCAACACCATCACACCGAGCAGCACGCCGGACAACGCGATGCCGACTTCGATGGCAGGAACGCCGACACCCATCAGCCCGAGCATGCCGCCGAAGGCCATCACCATCGGGAAGGTCACGGGGAGGACCCACACGGCGGGCGCCCCAAGTTGGGCACCCCACAACCCAACGGCGACCATCGCGACGACGTGATCCAAACCCGACACCGGGTGCAGGAGCCCGCTCAGCAGCCCGGCCGCTTGCCCCGTGCCCGTG
>JBDHJO010000094.1:0-12617 GCA_039586875.1 Gemmatimonadota bacterium
GGGGCCCCGCTCGCCGAAACGAACGGGGCCCCTTTGTGTCCCCACCATGCCTGTTTGCGACCTCAAGATCAAACCACGCGATGCGAAGCAGACCTGCAACGAAGAACGGGTGCACCCTCACCCCGTAAGTAGCGGGGAGTCCTTGCCGAAGACCTTCCCGAGGATGCGGCGCGCGTGTTCGGGTACTTCCTTGAACTCCACATCGAGCCCCGCCGCTTGGGCGTCGGTCACCACCTGTTGCAGGGCCAAGGTGCCCGGGTAGTCCACGCGCCCGAGATGGGAAAGATCGATCACCACCCGCCCTGCATCCGGGTGGGTTGCGAGCAGGCGCACGAGTGCCTGGTTGAGCCCCGGGGCCGACGCGAAGAACAGCACACCCTGCGGTTCGATGTAGAGGACGCCGTCCGCGAAGCGCGACTTCACCAGCACGGGGAGTTCCCGCCAGAGGTGCACGAACACCGTGAACGCGATCCCGACGACGACCGCACGGTCGATGCGCGGTGCGAGGGCCAGGGTCAGCACAAACGTGGTCCAGGCGATGGCCGTCTGTGCGTAGGAGTGCCGCACCGGCCGCAGCAATGGGCGCGGGTCCATGAGCTTGATCACCGCCGCGATGACGATTGCCGCGAGAACGGCCCGTGGGAGCAGCGAGATTACGCCGGCCACCGGGAGGAATGCGAGCACCGCGAGGCCGGTTACGGCCCCACTCCACCGAGTACGGGCGCCCGCCAGCCTGTTCACTGAGCTCCGGGAGAATGACCCGCCCACCGGGAAGCCGGCCGACACCCCTGACGCGAGGTTTGCGATCCCCTGACTCACGAACTCCCGGTTCGGACTCCAATCCCGCCGCTCTTGTGTCGCGAAGGTCCGCGAGATCGCTGCTGCCTCGGCGAAGCCGACCAATGCGATCACGCCACCGGGGACAACCAAGCTCGGCACGGCGCGCCAGTCCAAATCGAGGCTGAATGGTGGGAGTCCGGAAGGCACGGTACCCACGACGGGCCCGGCATAACTGCTGGCGGCACTGTAGACGAGTCCGATCAAGACGGCGACGAACACGCCGGGGAAGAGCGGATGCAGGCGGCGTCCGCCCAACACCAGCGCCACGGTCACGACGCATCAAGTACGCGATCCAACCCACACGGACGGTTCCAATGGCGAGCCGCACGACCCCGACCACGAGCGCCAGGAGTGCGGCCAGACCGACGTACTCGGGGCCACCAGGTGCCGCAAGGGGTGCCAGCGCCCCAAACGTCAGGAGACTGGTCATCGCGACGGGCCCCGTTTGCAGATACGGCGATGATGCGAAGAACGCCGCGGCAATCGGCGGCAGCATGGCAGCGTAGAGCCCGTAATACGCCGGGAGTCCGGCAAGCTCTGCGTACGCGAGCGATTGGGGTATGAGCACGAGCGCCACACTCACGCCTGCGATCACATCCTGCAGCTGGGGCCGTTCGCGCGGCTTCATCGGCTGGTGCATGTCTGCCAGGGGGCGCTCCCGAACACTTGTCAGGTTATGAGTAATACTGCAATATTAATATATTCGCGACTTGTATGTGCCTCCCAGGAGTCAGCAATGTCAACCATATCAGTGGCGAGACTTTCGGCAATCGACCCGGATGTCTTAGCAAAGGCTGCGGAAGTGATCAAGTGCCTGGGGCATCCCCTCCGGCTCCGCATCTTGGAAGCGCTGGAATCCGGGGAGAAGACCGTCACCGAACTGCAGGGCCACGCCGACGCGACCCAGGCAGCGGTATCGCAGCAGTTGGCGACGATGCGCGCCCGCGGCGTGGTGGACAACCGTCGCGACGGCGCACGCGTATTCTACCGCATCACCGAGCCGAAGGTCATGGCGATTCTGGCCTGTATCCGCTCGTGTGACCTGCCGCGAGAGTAGATTCCCTCAACTGGGGTCCGGCTTGGGCAGCCGGGCGTTCGGGAGCTGCCGATGATACAGCTGGCGGAGCCGCCGGTCACGTCATCCGGAAAGTGGTCCAAGGTCATCGACCACACCCGCTGCATCGGGTGTCACGCATGCAGTACGGCGTGCAAGTCGGAGAACGAGGTTCCGCTGTCCGTGAATCGCACCTACGTCAAGTACGTCGACGTGGGTCTCTTTCCGCAAACCCGCCGATCCTTCCAGGTCACGCGCTGCAACCAGTGCGAGGACCCGCCGTGCGTTGCTGCATGTCCGACGGCGGCCATGTACCAGCGTCCGGATGGTATTGTCGATTTCGACAAGGCCGCGTGCATTGGGTGCAAGGCGTGCATCGCCGCGTGTCCGTACGATGCCATCTTCATCAATCCGTCGGACCATTCGGCCGAGAAGTGCAACTTCTGCGCGCACCGAATCGACATGGGTCTCGAACCGGCATGCGTCGTCGTGTGTCCGACCCAAGCGATCGTCGTCGGTGACTTGCATGACTCGACGTCGCGTGTGGCCGAGTATGTGCACCGCGATGCCGTGACGGTGCGCCGGCCGGAGAAGGAGACGCGTCCCAAGCTGTTCTACAAGGGCGCGCATCAGGCCACGCTCGATCCGATCGCGGCGCGCAGACCGGACGGCGGGTTGTTCATGTGGAGTGAACAGCTGACCGGTAGCATGCGGGTGGTCTCGGGCCATCCGGGGCCGAACAACACGTCGGCCGCCGCGGTGCTCGCCTATGACGTTCCGCACAAAGCCCCTTGGGACTGGCGCGTCAGCCTCTACACGTGGACCAAGGGCATCGCCGCGGGTGCGTACCTCATACCCGCGTTGCTGGTCGCCCTGAACGTGCTGCCCGTGTCGAGCCCGCTGTTTCAATGGGCGGCACCGGTGCTCGCCGGGGCATTCCTGGCGTTCACGGGTGTGCTGCTGATCTGGGATCTCGAGCACCCGTTGCGGTTCTACTACCTCTTCACCCGGCCGCAATGGCGCAGTTGGCTGGTCCGCGGTGGGTTCATCATCGGTGGGTACTCGGGCGTGCTGGTGGTGCACTTCGCGGCGAGCGTGCTGGGGAAGCCCGCATGGCAAACCGCGATGCTCGTGCCGGGGATTCCGCTGGCGCTCCTGACGGCGGTGTACACCGCCTACCTGTTCGCCCAAGCGAAGGCGCGCGACCTGTGGCAGGATCCGCTCCTCCCACTGCACCTGGCCGTGCATGCCGCGCTCGCCGGGTCGGCCGCGCTGCTTCCCGTTGCCTCGTTCCTTGGGACGCCCGTGGAGTCGACGTTGGCGTGGGTGGTGGCGGGGAGTGCGCTCCTCCACGTCTTGATGCTGGCGGGTGAAGCAACGCTCACCCACCCGACGGCGCACGCGAAGTTGGCGTCGTGGGAGATGCATGCGGGACGATATGCTCGGTACTTCTGGGTGGGCACGCTCCTCACCCTGGCCGCACTCGCTGCGCCGTGGCTCGGATGGATCGCAGCGGTTCCCGCGTTGATCGGATTGCTGGCGCACGAACATGCCTACGTCCAGGCCGGCCAGTCCGTGCCGCTGGCGTGAGGAGGGGACGATGACGCCTGAGAAGCTCAACGCCCGTGTGCAAGCCGCTCGCGCCGATGTCGAGGCCAGGGGCGAGACGTTCTATCCCGGACCGAGTCGGATCCACCTGGCGGCGTTCCCCCCGAAGGAACGGTGGGACGATTGGGTCGAGCTCGACGCCGCCGCGTGGCCCCGGCGTGTCGAGCGACGGTACGCACTCGTGCCGACGACGTGCTTCAACTGCGAGTCTGCGTGTGGACTCCTCGCCTACGTCGATCGCGATTCGCTGCAGGTCCGGAAGTTCGAGGGGAATCCCGAGCACCCCGGCTCGCGCGGTCGGAACTGCGCGAAGGGGCCGGCGACCCTGAACCAAATCACGGATCCCGACCGCATTCTGCAGCCCCTCAAGCGGGCCGGGCCACGCGGGTCGGGCCAGTGGGAGCCGGTCGCCTGGAACGAGGCGATGGATGACATCGCCGGCCGGTTACGCACCGCACTCGTCGAGAAGCGGCACAACGAGATCATGTATCACGTGGGTCGTCCGGGCGAGGACGGGTTCACCGAGCGGATCCTCGCGGCGTGGGGGGTCGACGGTCACAACTCGCACACCAACGTCTGTTCATCGAATGGGCGGGCCGGGTACCAGTTCTGGATGGGGTTCGATCGGCCGAGCCCGGACTTTGCGAACGCCGACGTGATCGTCCTCGTGTCGGCACACCTCGAGACGGGCCACTACTTCAACCCCCACGCGCAGCGCATTCTCGAAGCGCGGAAGAATGGCGCGAAGCTCATCGTCTTCGACTCGCGCCTCTCGAATACGGCGACCCATGCGGACCATTGGGTGCCGTCATTTCCGGGATCCGAAGCCGCAGTGCTGCTGGCGGTGGCGAACCATTTGATCCAACGCGGGCTGTACAACCGTGCCTTCGTGCGCCGGTGGTGGAATTGGCGCCAATATCTCGCCGTCGAGCATCCCGAGGCACCCCAGAGCTTCGAGCACTTCGAGTCGGTGCTGCGGGAGCTGTACGGCGAGTACACGTTCGAGTTCGCTGCCGAGGAAGCGGGGATCGAGCCCTCGGTGGTTCAGGCGATCGCGGAGACGGTCGCGACGGCGGGCACGCGCCTGGCAACGCACAACTGGCGTAGTGCGGCTGCCGGGAACGAGGGTGGCTGGCAGGTGTCGCGGACCCTGTTCCTCTTGAATGCCCTCATGGGCGCCGTGGCGACCCCGGGCAGCACGTTCCCGAATGCATGGAACAAGTTCGTGCCGAAGCCGATCTGCACCCCGCCGCACCCGCACACCTGGAACGAGCTCACCTGGCCGGTCGAATACCCGTTGGCTATGAACGAGTTGTCGTTCCTTCTGCCGCACTTCCTCAAGGAAGGGCGGGGGCGCGTCGACGTGTACTTCACGCGGGTCTACAACCCCGTGTGGACCAACCCGGATGGGTTCTCGTGGATCGAGGTCCTTACGCAGGAGTCGATGGTCGGTCTCCACGTGGCGCTCACCCCGACGTGGAACGAAACGGCGTACTTCGCCGACTATGTACTTCCCATGGGACATGCGCCGGAACGGCACGACATTCACTCGTATGAGACCCACGACGGGCAGTGGGTCGGGTTCCGGCAGCCGGTCATGCGGGCGATGCGGGAGCGTGCCGGCGAGACGGTCACGGATACGCGGGACGTCAATCCCGGTGAGGTGTGGGAAGAAAACGAGTTCTGGTTGGACCTCACCTGGCGCATCGACCCGGACGGTACCTTGGGCATCCGGCAGTACGCCGAGTCCACGGCGGAGCCCGGGACGAAGCTCTCCGTCGACGAGTACTACGGCTATCTCTTCGAGCACTCCGTTCCGGGCCTGCCCGAGAAGGCCGCTGCAGAGGGCATGACGCCGCTGCAGTACATGCGTCAGTACGGCGCATTCGAGGTCAGCAGCGGCGTGGGTGCGCAGTACGAGGACGAAGTGCCGCCGGCAGAGCTCGATGGGGTTGGTGAAGATGCCTACGGCCGCGTGTACACGAAGGCGCCCAAACCGGCGCCGACCAACATCGTGCCGTTACCGAGCCCGGAAGCGGATGCGCAGGGACGGCGACCCGTCGGCGTTCGTGTGGACGACACGGTCCGCCGTGGATTCCCGACACCGTCCGGGCTTCTCGAGTTTTACTCGCAAACGTTGGCCCAATGGGGCTGGCCCGAATGCGCCATCCCGACGTACCTGAAGAGCCACGTGCACCGCGATCACCTGGCTGCCGACCAGAAGGTGCTGATTTCGACCTTCCGGCTTCCGGTCCACATCCACACGCGCAGCGCCAACGCCAAGTGGCTCGACGAAATCGCCCACACGAATCCGGTCTGGATCAACGCGGCGGATGCCGAGTCGCTCGGGCTGCAGACCGGTACGCTCGTGCGTGTCGAAACCGCGATTGGGTACTTCGTGGCGAAGGCCTGGGTCACGGAGGGTGTGCGCCCAGGGGTGGTGGCGTGTAGTCACCACATGGGACGCTGGCGTATTCACGATCAGGGACAGCGTCAACTCATGACAACCGTGAAGCTGCAGCAGGACGGCAGTCGCTGGGGGATCGGCCGCGAGCGCGGGGTCGAGCCCTTCGCGTCGGACGATCCGGACACGAATCGCATCTGGTGGACGGATGCCGGCGTGCACCAGAACATGACCTTCGCCGTGCATCCGGATCCGGTGTCGGGCCAACACTGCTGGCACCAGGCCGTGCGCGTCCGTCCGGCCGAGCCCGGCGACAGGTACGGTGACGTGCACGTCGATACGGAGAAGAGCACCGAGCAATACCGTGCGTGGATGGCGAAGACGCGATCGGCCCTGGCGGTCTCGCCGGACCGTACGCGGCGGCCGTTCTGGCTCCTGCGACCACTGAAGCCGTCCAAGGAGTTTTTCGTGTTGCCACAGCGCGTGTCGGGCGATTCCGCAGGTTGACGTGGAGGTCTTTCGCGCGTTGGGGGTGATTGCGGAACCGCCGGTTCCAGAGACGCAGCGTTTGCTGCGGGTGCTCGGGATCGAGGGTGAGGCGACGCCGGCCGCGTATGCGGACCTGTTCGCGTTTCAGCTGTATCCGTACGCCTCGGTGTATCTCGGGCCGGAAGGCATGCTGGGGGGCGAGGCGCGGGACCGGATCGCCGGGTTTTGGAGGGCCATCGGCGAGACGCCGCCAGCCGAACCCGATCATCTCGCGGTACTCCTCGGCCTGTACGCCAGACTTGCCGAACTCGCGGCTGAGTCGCAGGAGGCGAAGGCGAGGGCGGCATGGGAACACGCGAGAGGGGTGCTGCTCTGGGAACATCTGGCGAGTTGGCTGCCGGCGTACCTGACGAAGGTGGAGGATCTCGCTGCCGAGCCGTACCGCTCGTGGGGACGAGCGGCGCACGACTGCGTGCGAGCCGAGTGGCAGCAATCGGCCATGCCGGCGTCGT
Source organism: Gemmatimonadota bacterium (assembly GCA_039586875.1). GTDB lineage: Bacteria > Gemmatimonadota > Gemmatimonadetes > Gemmatimonadales > GWC2-71-9 > JAOTVV01. The sequence goes on from JBDHJO010000094.1 coordinate 6,908, forward strand.
TGCCGGTGCACCTGCGGGACGCACCCCGCTTCGAGCCGGAACCGGGGGGGGACGCACTGATCGCGGCCCTGCTCGCACCGGTCAGAAGCGGGATGATCATCACGCGCTCGGATCTCGCCCGGGCGGCACGAGACATCGGAGTGGGTCTGCGCGCCGGCGAACGTCGCTACGTGCTGGCGTCGTTTCTGGAGCAGGACCCACATGGGACCATGGCCTGGCTCGCCGATGAGGCGGAGCGCGTCGGGACCACATACAGAGATCGCATTGACCTTGCGGAAATCGCCGAGTTCTGGTCGTCACGGGCGGGGTGGACGGCGAGCTTTCTGCGTGCTTTGACACCCGAGGGGGCACCACATGCTTGAGACACAGGACACGCAACTGAACGAAGATCTTGTTCGCAAGATCGTCCGCGAGGAGATCGAGCGCGCGTTCAAGAAAGACCCCGCCAAGAAGAAGATGGCCATCATCGCCTCGAAGGGGACGCTCGATTGGGCCTACCCGCCGTTCATTCTCGCCACCGCGGGTGCTGCGGCGGGCATGGATGTCGGCGTCTTCTTCACCTTCTATGGGCTGAACATCCTCCGGAAGGACTTCGAGAAGCAGTTGAAGGTCTCCCCGGTCGCCAATCCGGGCATGCCCATGCCCATTCCCATGCCCGATATCGTGACGGCCCTGCCCGGCATGACACAGTTTGCCACGGGCATGATGAAGAACATGTTCAAGAAGAAGGGCGTGGCGACCATCAAGGAGTTGATGGATGTCGCCCTCGAATCCGACGTGCGGTTGATCGCATGCCAAATGACGATGGACGTGTTCGGCTTCACGGAAAACGACTTCATCGACGGCGTCGAGTATGGCGGCGCGGCGGCCTTTCTTTCGGAGGCTCGCAAGGCGCACGTCACGCTGTTCGTGTGAGCACTGCAACCCCAGCGCGAAGACAAGGACGACGACATGACCGACATTCAAGAGACCAAGACGCTCGACGCCCGCGGATTGCTGTGTCCCATGCCCATCGTGAAGACCAACAAGGAAGTGAAAGGCATGGCCGTCGGCGAGATCCTCAAGATCCTGGCATCGGACCGTGGGGCGATCGTGGATTTCCCTGCATGGGCCGAAGACACCGGGCACGATCTCCTCGAGTGGCATGAGGAGGACGACGGCACGTTGGTGTTCTACGTCAAGAAGAATGAGGAGGAGGACTGATCCCATGATTCTCAAACAGTTCCGGTTTGAGCCGCTGGCACAGGCCTCGTACCTCATTGCCTGCCCGCGGGCGAAGGAAGCGGTGATCGTCGACCCGATCGAGGATCTGGGCACCGACTTCTACGTGTTGGAGGCAGCCGACCTCGGCCTCGCGATCGTTGGGGTGTTCGAAACCCACGTGCACGCCGACTACATCTCTTGCGCCCGCGAGTTGGCGGAAATGAACGGCGTCCCGCACTACCTGCACGAGCGCGCCAAAGGGCTCGTCCGGTACGAGTTCACGCCGTTCACGGATGGGCAGACGTTTGAAGTCGGCGGTGTGCGGATCACGACGATGTTCACGCCGGGCCATACGCCGGAGCACTCGTGTTACGTCATCACCGACACGCCGCGGTCGGACGAGCCGTGGTTTGTGTTGACGGGTGACTCACTGTTCGTGGGTGACGTCGGGCGGCCCGATCTCCTCGTCGGCGATCAGGCGTTGGATGTCATGGACGAAGGGGAGCGTGCCGCCACGCAGTACCGAAGCGTGACCGAGAAGATCTTCAGTCTGCCGGATCACGTCGAGGTCTATCCGAATCACTACGGGGGGTCGACCTGCGGTGGTGTGAACATGAGCGGCAAGGCGAGCTCCACCATTGCCTTCGAGAAGCGATTCAACCTGGCGATGCGCCAACCCGATGCGGCGTCGTTCGCCGCCTTCGTCAAGGAGACGGCGAAACCGTTCCCCGATAACTATGCGGGCATCAAGTCCTACAACCTTGGATTGATCTCCAAGGACGAGTTGAAAGGAGCGGGTGTATGACGCCGGAGGAAGTGCAGTCGGCTACAGGTGCAGGGGCGGTGGTCCTGGACATGCGTCCGCCGAAGCCGTTTGCGAGCGAGCATATTCCGGGAGCGGTGAACTTTCAGTTCAACCGCGCGGACCTCGCAGAGCGCGCCGAGATGTCGCTCCCACAGGACAACGAGTACATCGTGCACGCCGAACCCGACCCGATTGCCAAGGTCGCCATCAAACTCTTGACGGAGGCCGGCTTCACGGTCGCCGGGTACGTGGAGGGTGGCCTGAAGGGCTGGAAGGCGGCGGGGTTGGCCGTCGAGGAGCTGCCGCTGATCGACGTCGATCAACTGCAGACCGGCTTCGACACGTATCAGGTGATCGATACGCGTGAGCGCTTTGAGTTCAAGTACGGGCACATGCCGAGTGCGCAACTCGTGGAGTGGACGGAGCCGTGGGCCAAATTCGAGGCGGTGGAGGATCCGAAGCCCCTCGCCTTGGTGTGCGGGGACCAGGTCCGCAGCTCGTATGTGGCGTCCGTGATGCAGCGCGCAGGGAAGAACGTGTGTCTCGTCTTCGGTGGCATGGTGGATTGGATGGAGCGGGGGTACCCGGTGGAGAAAGGGTTGTCCTGACGGCTTAAACGCTTGCCGTGCTCTCGCCGGGGCTGGTGCAGAGCGTCCAGGCACAACACCAAGAGGCGCGAACCCGTCGGCGGTGCACGCACGGCGGGCTTCACTAGCTCACACCGTCCATGGGCGATATGCTACCGGCGCACGGTACTGCTCCCCACCGCCGGAGGTCGTTCCCCATGCGTGCCTGTCCGTTGCCGCTTCTCGCATTCGGGCTCTTCCTTACCTCGGCTGCCGCTTCACAGGAGTACCGCCCGCTGCTGGACGACGCGCGGCGCACGCTCCTGCACGAAGCGCTGAGCGGCGAGGTCGCCAAGGACCACGTCATCGGGATCACGCGATACCATCGGATCCAAGGATCCCGCGGCTACCGATCCGCCGCCGAGTACGTTCGTGACCGACTGCACGATGGTGGGTTTGGAAACGCCACCGCGTACATCGAGTCGTTTCCGTCCGATGGTCGAATCGCGTATCAGACGTGGCAGTCGCCCTCGGGTTGGGACATCACGTCAGCCGAATTGCGAATCGTTGAGCCCGTGAACGAACGGCTGGTGGGATATCCCGAAATCGCCATGAGTCTCATCACCTATTCGAATCCGGGCGACGCCACGGCGGAACTGGTGTGGGTCGGAGCGGGGACGACGGACGCCGACTACGATGGCAAGGATGTGCGAGGGAAATACGTCCTCGCCACGGGATACGGCGGAAGCGTGCATCGACTCGCCGTGCTCGAGTACGGTGCCGTGGGAGTGGTGTGTTACCTGGATGACGAGCGGGCGGCGGAGTTTCCCGACATGCTGCAGTACACGGGCATGTGGCCGACGACGGAAGAGCTCGAGCGCGTCACGTTCGGGTTCAATATCACGAATCGGCAGGGTGAGCGACTGCGTCGCATGCTGGAGGCCGGCACGCGGGTCGTGGTCAGGGGCACCGTCGAGGGCATTGGCCTCGAGCCGTTCTACATGGACGTCGTGGTCGCCCAGATCGATGGATCGGAACGGGCTGACGAGGAGCTCATCCTGAGCGCCCACCTCGATCACCCAAAGGAATCGGCCAACGACAACGCCAGCGGCTCCGCCGCCCTGGTCGACCTCGCGGTGACGCTCCAACGGCTCATCGAGTCCGGCCGACTGCCGCGACCGAAACGGACGATCCGGTTCCTGTGGGTTCCCGAGTGGTACGGCACCATGGCGTACATCGATGCGCATCCGGAGATGGTCGGGCCGGCGCTCGGTGGCACGGCGCTGGCGAACCTGAACCTCGACATGGTTGGCGAGCACCTCGAGCTGCTGCACTCGGCGATGGTGCTCACGCGCACGCCGGCGTCGGTGCCGTCAGTCCTGAATGACGTCGTGGAGAACATGGCCCAGATGGTCGACCGCATGCCGGTGCGCACCCCCCGCGGCAGTCTGTCGCGATTCAACTTCAGGGTTACGCCCTACGGCGGAGGCAGCGATCACATGATGTTCATCGATCGTGCCATCCCGGGCATGATGTTGGGGCACAGTCCGGATTACACACACCACACCTCGGAGGACACGCCGGACAAGGTGGACCCGGTCGAACTGGAGCGCAGCGAGATCATCGCGGCGGCAACCGTGCTCTACTTGTCCGACCTGACGGGTGGAGAAGCGGTCGATCTAGCTCACCTCGCGGGCGCCAATGCGATGCGGCGCCTCGGCGCGGCAGCGCGAGGGGCGCGCGCGCAGCTCGAGACCGATCCGGCTCCCGAAGCATGGCTCGAGGGGCGCAACACACTTCACCACGTCGTGCGGTGGGAGCAGCAGGCCGTGGCGAGCGTCCTGACGTTCAACGACGACGCGGCGGTGCAGGGGACCGTCGATGCGCTCCATCGCCAACTCACGACCCTCGGGGGCGGGTATGAGGAGATGCTCCTGGCCGCTGCGCGGTGGGCGGATATCGAGACGGATGAACGCGTCGCCGTGCGCACGACCCGTGGCCCGCTGGCGTTCGATCTCCCGGAACGCCTGCTCCCAGCCGACGCGGCGGCATGGTACGGCTCCACTGAGTTCTCGCTCGACAGTGCGGCACGATTCGAGCTCGTGAACTTCATGGATGGTCGGCGGACCATCGGTGAGATTCGCGATGCCCTGTCGGCAGAGTTTGGGCCGGTCGCGTTGGGCGTGGTGGCGCGCTACGTCGAGGATCTCGTCCGCGTAGGTGTGGCGCGTCCGCGTAGGTGTGGCGGAGTGGCGCTGATCGGAGCATTCGGCTCCGGCGTGCATCACCGTCATCCTGCGCCGAGTTGTGCAGCGGCACTGGTGAGGCGGGCCAACTCCGCCCGCAACTCGTCGGCGCGCTGCATGGCGTCCCGACCGGGCGCCTGATCGGCTCCCTGGAGAATCCCGTAGAGATACCGCAGCTGGTCGATCAGTCGCGGCTCGGAGTATCGCGGTTCGGGTTCGGTGGCGAGTTCCGCCTCGAGGCGCCGCAGTGCGTCTCGTCGCTCTCCGTCGGCGGTGTCGCGCGCCGCGCGCACCGATGTGAGCAGCGCCTCGGCCTCACCGAGCAGACCATGGACTGCAAGGCTCACGTCGAGTTGCCGACCGAGGTCGGCGGCGGTGACCCCGTCATCGGCCAGGCGAGGGTCGGCGCGCAAGGTGAGTGTGCGGCTCATGACCGAAGTGCCGATCGTGAGTTGGACGGTGTACCGTCCGGGGACTGCGAGGGGTCCGCGCGGCAGCTGGCGCCCGCGTTCCACGGGTGTGCCGTGTCGCATGTCCCAGCGGATCCGATGAAGGCCCGGCGTGGTCCCGACGGTGACCGAGCGTTCCCCAAACCACGGCACATCGTCGTGGAGTTCTTCCGAGCCGCTCCGATACCTCCGTATGAGCGAGCCGTCTGCACCAAGGATCTCGATCGTCAGCGAGTCGGTCACCGTGTCCGGCAAGAAGTACGAGATGAGTACCCCGGGCTCGGGGTATTCCGGATCGGTTGCGGAGCTCGAGCCCGCGGGGTAACGCATGCGGTAACCATCGGCCGGAAAGAGGCGGGGCTCCGGCGGCCGTATCCCGGCGCTGTCATGCAGGGGGGTGATGTTGTCCAGAATCCAGAATGAGCGCCCCATTGTGGAGAG
>JBDHJO010000003.1:0-38920 GCA_039586875.1 Gemmatimonadota bacterium
GGCCGTGTTCCACAAACCGCTCCTCGTCGAACAACCCGTAGGTGGGCAAGAACACCTTGCGATGCACATGGTGAACGCCACTGTCCGGACCGCCGAGGGTCGCGTACATCGCAGAGTTGTAGTAGCGGTTGCGGTATTCCTCATAAAACCCGATGACGATATCGACCGGGAGGACGCCGCTCAGAGCGTGTTGGGCAGACACGTCTCGGAAGAGTTGTGGTGCCGTGAGGGCATGCTCGCGCACTCCGCCCTCGAGGAAGTACCCCGTGAGCGCGGTCTCCGGGAGGACGATGAGCTGCGGAGGCTCCTCGAGGGCCGCTGCCTGCTGTAGGATGCCGCCCAGCCGTCGGAGATTCTCGCCGTACGCACCCTTGCGAGGGTGGATCTGTGCCACCAGCACGCGCAAATCACGCATGCCGTGGAAGATAGAAGACTCCGAACGCATTGGTGAGTGGGCCACTCACGGCTCAGCCGCCGTGCCCTCGAACAGCGGCTCCCCGTACCGATCGCGGCCGTACGCCGTGATGCGGGCCTGCGTTGCCGGGTCGCGGAGATATCTCGCAAGCTGCCGGCCACCCTCGGCGTTGAGCCACGCGAACCGCGCATAACTCGGCAGCAGAATGTGATACGGATTCACGAGTAGCGTGTCGCCCGACACGAGGACCTCCAGCTCCACGGGCCCCCTATGGGCGAGGACCGTCCCGATGTCCGCGAGCGTGTACGCGCGCAACTCACTGGCAATCTGCAGTGTGGCGCTCATCGATTGACCGGACTCGCGATACCACGTGGGTTCAGGCTCGACCCCGGCAAGGGACCAGAGACGTCGCTCACGGGTATGCGTTCCCGATCGGTCGGCTCGGGACACGAATGTCGACCCGTGTTCGGCGATGCGGCGCAGCGCGGCCAACACGTCGAGCCCCCGAGCGTTGGCGGGATCCTCCGGCGAACCCACCAGCACGAACCGATTGCGCATGAGGGCACGTCGTGCCTCCCCGTGCCCTGCCCGCATGAACTCGAGCTCGCCCTCGGCATCGTGCACGATCAGGATGTCGGCCTCTCCACGGCGACCGAGCTCCATCGCCTGGCCGCTGCCGACAGCGATCACCTTGACGCGAAGACCGGTCTCCCGCTCGAACGTAGGAAGAATCGCCTCGAGCAGGCCGGCATCCCGCACCGACGTCGTCGTCGCCAAGACCACCTCGGCATCCGCAGGCTGCTGTGCGGCGAGCGGTAAGTACGTAACGAAGACAGCCGCCCAGCAGAGGCTTCCGCACCGCCGGAACGTCAGAAGAGCTCTCCCTGCTCTCTGAGAGCATCCGGTGACACCGGCACCTGTCCCATCTGCTCCTGGAGGAGCCTGGCCGAATGCGGCGCGTGGCCCTCATGGTAATTGCTGACGTACGCGTAGACGGAGCCCACGCGATCCCGCAGCGCCTGGAGCAGCTCCACCCACCACGCCATGTCGTCCGCACGGTCGAGCTGCGGTTTGGAGAAATCCGTGAGGCGCCGGTCCTGCCCCATCCACCGGACGTACGCGAAGTCGGCGGTCGGCTCCAGCGCCGCATCCTGCATCATCTCTCGCCGGATCCACCGGCCGTCGACGAGCACTGTGGCCACGTTGTGCGTCTTGAGTAACTCGAACGTGGCGGGCGTCATCCATCCAGGGTGGCGGAACTCAACGGCCCACCGGAATCCGGCGGGGAGGTCACGGACGAAGCCGCGGAGTGCGGTGCGGTTGCCGTCGGTGGCGCGGAACCCGGGACTCAACTGGACGAGGAGCGGTCCGAGATGATCCCCCAGTTGCTCGACGCGGTCGAGGAACCGTCGGAGGAGGAGCGTCGTGTCCTTTAGTCGCCGCTCGTGCGTTATCTCCTGCGGCACCTTGAGCGAGAACCGAAACCCGTCCGTCGCCTTCGCTCGCCATCCGAGCACCGCAGGGTCGCTGGGAATCCCGTACGCTGTCGAGTCGACCTCCACCGTGTGAAACGCCCTGGCGTACACCTCGAGCATGCGGGAGGCGGCCGTGCCGGCCGGGTAGAACGGGCCGACCCACGCCGCGTAGTTCCACCCCTGTGTGCCGATGAAGATGTCGGCGTCGCCCAGCACGGTTATCCTCCAGCCCGCCGATCCCAGAACATCCGCATCTCGGTGATGCGGCCGTCGCGCGTCTCGCAGAACACGGTTCCCCGCACATCGACCGGCACGCCCGTGCGACGGCGGCGGAACGTGCACTTGAACTCCGTCGCAAACCACGGACCGCGCAGGTAGATCTCGCCGAACCGAAAGGCGACGTCGGATTGTTCGTACGGGAGTGTGTCCCAGTACGCCGCGATCGCCGCGCGGCCGGCGATCGGCTTCTCGAACGGCCCGGGCACGAACACGCCATCTTCCGCAAAGACCTCGGCCATCTTCTTCGGATCACACTCCATCCAACCGGCTCCGAAGAACTCGATCAGTCCACCGAAGAGAGTACGATTTGCGAGATCCTGCTCGGAATTCGTCGCCACACGCAACCTCGGGTCTCCGTCCGTGAGGATGGAACGTTACGGGCCGGGGATCGCCGATGCCAGACCACCCAGATGGGCCGCCCCCCGCTCACGAGCTACACTTCCCGCATGCTCCCGCTCCCGGTGATCATCGACACGGACCCCGGCATCGACGATCTGGTCGCGCTGACGCTCGCGCTGCGTGCGCCACAACTGCGGGTGACGGCGATCACGACCAGCTACGGCAATGCTCCCCTGGACCAGACGACGAGAAACCTGCGGACGCTTCTCACGCTTCTGCGAGAGGACACCGTACCCGTTCTCCCGGGGGCGGACCGACCGCTGCGGCGCGCATTGCCCAGCGCGCCGACGTCGCACGGCGCATCGGGAGCCGGGTACGCGACCGTGCCGGCGGCGGCGGCGGTTCCGGGTGATGCGGGCGCCCTCCTGCGGGCACTCGAGCGGACAACAGACGCCGTCACACTGATCACTCTGGGGCCGCTGACCAACCTGGCTCGGGCGCTACGGGCTCGCCCGTCACTCGTGCACGCGCGCGTGCGGCAGCACCTCGGCATGTTCGGCAGCCTGTCCGTTGCCGCCCTACCCGATCGGCCGGCCGACTCCAACAGCTGGCGTGACCCCGAGGCCGCGGCCGAAGTCCTGGCGGCCGGTCTGCCGACGACCCTGGTCGGCCTCGACGTCACGCATCGCATGATCCTATCGGGGAAGGACATCAGCGCCTTCAGAGCGTCCGCCGATCCGGTGATCGTCTGGCTCGCAAATGCGTTGCAGTTCGCCGCCGAGCGCCACCGTCACCTGGGGCTGCACGACGGATGTCGCGTGCACGACGTGCTCGCGGTTGCAGAGGCGATCGACCCCGGCCTCCTCACCCTGGCGGAACACCGGCTTACAGTTGACTTTGATGAGGGTGTCCACCGCGGACGAACGGTTGAGCGCGATACCGGCTTGCCCGTCGCCGTCGCCATGGACGTGGATCTCACCCGCACCCGCGCGCTGTTACGACGGGTGTTTCCAATGCTCCCATCGGAGTAGTCACAACGGACGGAGGCGCGCATGAGCGTCGGGCAGGTTCGAGTTGCAATCGTCGGTACGGGAGACGTCGGACGAGGGTGGGCCGCGATGTGCGTGGCGCGCGGATGGCCCGTCGCCCTGTACGATGCCGAAGCCCACGCCTTGGAGAACGCGACGGCCGAGATCACCGCGCGGGCACGGACCCTCACCGACCTGGGACGCGCGGATCCTGGAGAGCTCGCAAGCGGACTGGAGCAGCTGACGGTGGGGCGAAGCATCCTCGAGGCCTGTCGGGAGGCTCAATGGGTGATCGAGGCCGGTCCCGAGGACCTGAAGATCAAGCAGCGGTTGTTCGAGAACATTGAATCCGTCGCGGGCGCCGCCCGCGCCGTCACGAGTTCCGCCAAGGGTTTGAGCCCTGGCGACATCGCCGCACGGTGCGTTCGTCAGGAGCGCTGCTTCGTCGCGCAGCCGGGTAACCCGCCCGAGCTCGTGCCGTTGGTCGAACTGGTCGCGGGGCCGATGACGGACAGCACGACCGTCGAAGTCGTGAAAGGCTGGCTCCACGCAGTCGGGCGGATCCCCGTGGTGATCAAGAAGCGCGTGCCCGGCAACGTAGCTACCCGGATTTCGGCTGCCGTGTGGCGTGAGGCGATCGACCTCGTGCTCGAAGGCGTCATCGACGTCGAAGATCTCGATCGCGCCGTGTCCGTGGGACCAGGACTCGGTTGGGCGGCTGCCGGACCACACCTGTCATACCACCTCGCAGCCGGTGACCAAGGCGTCACCGGATACCTACAACGCCTGCTTCGGACCTACGAGGATATCTGGAAGGACCTGCCGACGTGGTCGCAGCTGGAGCCCGAGCGGCAACGCAAGCTGATCCACGCCATCGAAAAGGCGTACTCCGATAAGCTGAGCGCGCTGCGACCCGCCAGGGATCGGCGGCTCGCGGGGATTCTCAAGGGTATGGAAGCAGTCCGCGACAAGTAACGGGATCGGCAGGACACGCGAGCGGGTCGGTGGTACGGTTGCCGCCGACCCGCTTCGGCGTTCAAGCGACGAGTAACCCCGTTCCGTACATCACCAACATTCCTGCCAACACTCCGCCGGCATTCAGGGGATTGAGCACCGGACCACCCGCGCCTTGCCCCAACACCTTCCACAGGACCAGCACCACCTGGGCGATCGCGCCCGCGCCAAGCGACAGGAACAGCGTCGCGAAGATCGGGGAATAGGCCATCCCTCCCATCCACGCGCCGAGAATCGTCGGGGCACCCGCGAGGAGTCCGAGGCCCACAAGCGACCGGATCGTCGGCTTGTCCTTCGCGATCGGCGCCACGATTCCCAGCCCCTCGGTCGTGTTGTGCAGCATGAAGCCGATGATCAAGAACGCGCCGAGTGCGGCCTCACCGAGGGAATACGCCGCTCCGATCGCGAGCCCTTCACCCAGGTTGTGGAGTCCTATGCCAACTGCGACCAAGACGGACACCGCCATCCGACTGGGCGGTCCGTCGGTGGCGAGCTTAGCACCTGAGAGCATCTGCAATCCGAGAAGCGCGCCGAACGCGCCGAGCACGACGAGCAACACCCCCTGAAACGCCCCGGCGAGGGACGCAGCACTCTCCAGCGCCTCGTCCAACGTGTCGAACCCCAGAAACACGAGCAGGCCGATGGTCAGCGCGAGGGCAAAGTCGATCCACCGACGCTCGAGTCGCCTGAGCATCGGATACCACAGAAGCCCGATCGCGACGGGGATGACACCGACGTAAAGACCGATCAGCGCAAAGATCCCGAAGAACTCGGCGTCTGGCTTGGGGGTCGCGGTCGCGACCGGGATCTCGTGCGCGAACGTCAGTCCGGTCGAGGACAGCAAGACGACCTCGTGCATCTCGTCCTGCACCCACGGGTATGGTATGTCGATCCGCGCCTTCCCCAAACGCGGAATCGTGGCATCCGGCTCGATGGTAAAGGTCCAGAACGCATCGTCCACGAGCACCTGCGCTACCGTGACCGGGTCGGGGCCACCGTTCACCACGTCGACGGTGATGCGGTTCGGTTCGAGCACCACGCGATCGAAGGTCAGTTCCTCCACCGGCGGCGCGCCGCGTCGGAGGAAGTCCACCAGATCGGCGCGTGCGACGACGACAGCGACGAGCGCGAGCAGCGCGAGGGGAAGCAGGCCCCACCCGAGAATAGCACGTCTCTCGGTCATGTCGTCGGCTCCACGACATCGAAGACCCCCATCCAACCGAGTTCGGCGAACTCCGATTGGTGGGCGTGGAACATGAAGCGTCCCAGTTCCTCGAACGAGAACTCGAGGATATGCCGTTCGCCCTGGCACATCATCAGCGTGTCCGTGAACTCGTGCGGTGTCAGGGAGGTGCCGGTGCGGTACACCTGGAAGAAGTTCCCGTGCAGGTGCATCGAGTTGATCGGGTCGAACTCCGTCGCATTCACCATGTAGATCCGCTGCAGCTCGTTCTTCACCACGCGAATCGGTTCGTGTTGATATGCGAACGCCACGGTGTTCACCGCATAGATCTCGTTCTCGCCGTCGAAGTTGGTGTCGAAGCCGTTGAGCACCATCACCATCTCGCGCGCCGGCGGTCGCGGTGTCTTTGGATCAACGATGAAGGTGCCGTACAGGCCTTTGGCGATGTGCTTCTTCAGCGGGATCGCATGGCAGTGATACAGATGCAGCCCCATCGGCTTGGCATCGAACTCGTACACGAACGACTCGCCGGGACCCACGGGCTCGAACACGCCATCCATGTTCGCAGCGTGGATACCATGGAAGTGAATCGTGTGTGGATGCGATCCGCCGTTCACGAACCGCACGCGTACCCGGTCGCCCTCGGTGGCACGGATTGTCGGGCCCGGCACATGTCCGTCATAGGTCCACGCCGGGTAGAAGACGCCCGGGGCCACTTCGATCTCCCGATCGACCGCCACGATCTCGTATTCGCGGAGTGTCTGTCCGTTCGGCAACCGGCTCACCGTGCCGCCGTCGAAGTGCTCCAGGAACGCCATGGGGTCGAATCCGTCATCCGCTACCCTGCCGACGGTGCCCGCCATCATGGGATCGTGCACGTCCCGGACGTGCTCGTCCTGTGCTGCGGGGAGGGCACGGCCGAGCACGGTGAGCCCCGCTGCACCGATGGCCCCGCGCTTGATCAGTTCGCGTCGCGAAAACGACGATTGGGACATCATCCGACCTCCTGCTCACGCACCACGCACCCGAGCGTTGTGGCGAGCTCATAACCGACGATCTGTTCGCGGAAGGGGCGACCGGTAAAGCGAACGGTCACCGGGCCGCGGAACGGCTGCCGTGCGATCACTTCGAACCGCACCCCAAGACGCAGGCCGAGGGACGACAGGTATCGCAAACGCTCTGCATCCCGGTCGCTCACCATCCGCAACTCGGCGATCGACCCTACGGGCACATCCGTGAGGGGAGCCAGCACCGGCTCTTCGATGACCCCTTCTTTTGACGGGATCGGGGCCCCGTGCGGATCGTATCGGGGGTTCCCAAGCGCCAGCGCCATGCGTTCCACCAGCTCATCCGAGACCGCGTGCTCGAGTCGCTCCGCCTCTTCGTGCACCGAGTCCCAGTCGTATCCCAGTTTCGACGTGAGGTACGTCTCGAGTATCCGGTGCCGGCGGACGACCCGGAGCGCCGACCGCCGACCACTCGTTGTGAGTTGCACGCCGTGGTATGGGGTGTGCTCGAGCAGCCCCGTCTCAGAGAGGCGCTTCACCATGCCGGTCACGGAGGGCTTCGCGATGGCGAGCGCTTCGGCAATCGAGCTCGTCGCTGCCGTGCCATCGACCGCTTCGATCTCGTAGATCGCCTTGAGGTAGTCCTCCGTCGACCGCGACAACCGGTCCTCTGATCCAACTTCCATCACACGCCTCGGATGTCTCACTGTATTCGTCAAAACCAACAATCAAATTAGGTCAACCTAATCCATAGCGCAAGACTCACCCCTTCGAGGCAGACCCAGAGACTACCGTAGAGCTATGTCTATGAAATTATTGAGGATACGGTGCGTCATTCCCCATACGGCGTTGGGGCCGAGAACGAAAGCCGGCCGGATCTGCGGCGCACCGAGGATTACCACTTCCGTCTGCCCTTCAGACCGGACGATGTTGCCGAGCGGCTCCCACACGAAGTCTGCCACCTCACGACTCGGCCTGACCATGGGCGTATCCGGAAGGGCAAATACGAACGGCCGTACCGCAATCGGCGGCAGGAGAGGTGTTGTTGGGGCAATGTCGTCGAGGACACCGATGAGTCCGTCGCTCCCGATGTCGATGCCTGTTTCCTCCGCGGTCTCACGGCAGGCTGTTGCCAGGAGATCGGCATCCTGATCTTCACGACGGCCTCCCGGCAGACCCATCTGGCCCGACCAGGGATCGCCGTCGACTTCCGCGCGGCGGATGAGCAACAGCTCGAGTCCGGCCGAGCTTCCCGGAGCCAGCACGAGGGCCACGGCAGCCTGGGTTCGGCCGGTCATGTCCGCCGGCGTCGCGTGATGCGCGGCCAGGCGGGCCTGGAGGTGGTCGAGCGTTACCATCGGGACCTTGCTGTGCGTGTCATCGAACTCACGGTGAACCCGAAGTGTACTAGCTGGAAGAGCCGACGGCACTCCACTTGCATGCGTTCGTATATTGGTTGCCACGAGCTCAGGATGGCGAACATTCGTCCCGAAGGGAGGCGCGTATCAGAAACTTTGGTGTCGGTCTTATCGCGCTGGCGACCTTCGCAGCGGCGAGCCTGTTCTACCGTCAGCGGAGAATCAGCGCCCGAAAGGGCAGCTGGCGAGGACAGTTGCTCGATCCACCATACGCTGCGGGTCTTTGAGCGCCTGCGACGGCCCTCCCAACTGGGAGGGCCGTCGTCGTTTCCGCCCCTCAGTAGAGGTGTTCCAGGAACCACCCAACCGTACGATCCATCGCCCGGTCCAGTTGGGGCGTCGAGCCGCCCCAAGGATGCACGGCTCCCAGCGTATGGCTGCCGCCGTCGATGATCTCGAGATCGGTGCCGTCACCCGCCGCTTCACGCAGACGCTCGGCCTCCTCCACCTTGACCGTCTCATCGGCACGACCGTGAATCAGTAGCCAGGGCGCCTTGACCGCCGCGGCCGCGGCGAGTACGTCAAGCCGTTCGTTGTGCGCCTCGAGGTCGTCGAGAAACTGCGTCCCTATGGGCAACACCTGCCCGGTGCGCGCATTGACGATGTCGATGCTCCCATGCTCCCGCCACCGGCGGAGGGTCTCCGGACCCCAGCGATGATAGGTCGAGATGGCAGCCCACGTCACGAGCGCGCGGCATTGGGGGTGTTCGTTCGCATGCACGATCGCTGCTCCGCCACCGCGGCTATGGCCCAACACACCCGCGGCAGATGGCGCTGCCAGCCCGTCGACGAGTCCGCCGGCCAGCACCGCCTCCCACACGGTCGCCGCATCGGCCAGATCGCCCGACGGCTTCGACCGTTGAAATCGCTCGGCCTCGGAGAATGTCTCGAAATCCGGCCCAATGCCGCTGCCGGAGAAATTGAAGGTCACGGCGGTGAAGCCGGACCTGGCCAGCCGTTCGGCGATGTGCGGGAAGAACCCCCAGTCCTTGAAGCCCTTGAATCCGTGGAAGATCACCACTGCTGGCCGACCGTCCCGGACATCCTGGGTCCGAACGTCTCCGCGCAGCGGCCCCTTGTCGTATCCAGGGATCGTGAAAGGAAATGTGCGTACGGTCGCCATCACTGCTTTGACCTCGTTGTGCACTCCATTACATTCCGCCTCGTGCAAACCCAGCCCTTCCCACGAGGGCAGCGGTCATGATGATGCGGCCCTCCAACCCCGCCCTCCTCGCGGTCACCGCGGCCCTTCGGGACCGTCGTGACGACCTCATCGCGGAGTGGTCGTCGTGGGTCCAACAGCGACTCACTCAAGCGCCCCACATCTCGGCCCCGACCATCGAGCGCCACCTGGCGCTGCTCGTGGACATGATGATCGAACTCGCCGGACCAATGCGTCGAGAAGCCGCCGAGACCTGGTTCGCCGCGTGCGAAGCATATGGGATGACCGCAGCATCCCGCGGCCTTGCCGCTGGGGAGGTCGTCGAGGAACTCCAACAATTACGTGAGCTGCTGATCCGCCACCTTTCCGAAACGGTGGCGCTCCTGCCCCCACGGCAGTCGATCGCAGCGGTCCTCCGCCTGAACCGCGTGCTCGACCGTGGCCTCGCCCATGCGGTCGTGGGATACACGGACGCCTTGGTGGAGACACTCCTGAACCGGCGAGGTGTGCCGATCGTCGCGACCGAACCGGCCGAGGACGAGGTCCTCCAGCGACTGATACACCTGGAAGAAGAGCTCGGCCAGCTCCGCAAAAGAGGCCAGTAGACCGGGCTACCCTCCCGAGATCTCCTCGCCACCGTCGACGTTGATCACGTTGCCGGTCATCCAATCCGTGCCGGGTTTGGAAAGCGCCACCACCGCTTTGGCGATGTCCTCCGGCGTGGTCAATCGCCGATGCGGGTTCCGCTGCACGGCTTCCAAGAAGAGCTTGTCGCTTTCCGGGATCCGTTCGGCAGCCGGGGTGCGCGTCACGCCGCCGCGGAGCGCGTTGACCGTGATCCCATGCGGCGCGAGCTCCATTGCCAACTGCCGCGTGTGGGACTCGAGCCCGCACTTCGCCGCCGATACGGCACCATAGGAGGGAATGACCCGCGTCGAGCCCGAGGACGTCATGCAGAAGATCCGGCCGCCCTCGTGCATCAAGCCGCGCGCGACGAGATCCTGGGCCCACCACACGAGTGAATGCGCCATGACATCCATCGTCATGTGCATGTTGCGCTTGTTGATCGCGTCCTCGGCGATGTACGGCTTCAGGGTGCCGAAGGCCAGCGAGTGCATCAGGACCGCCACGGTGCTGCCGTTCTCTTCGACGTCTTCCTCGAGCGCCTCGATCACTTCCGCACGCTTCTCGTCGTCATTCGCGTTGACGTTGAAGTACCACGCGCGGTGGCCTGTCGCCTCGATCTCCTCCTTGATGCCCTCGACGTGCGCTTCCATCTTCGCCCGGTCGAGGTGCACACCGGCGATGTCGTATCCGGCTTTGGCCAGTTCCTTCGCCGTGGCTTCACCGAAGCCGCTCGAGGCACCGAGGATCAGGGCCCAACGCGGTACGGTCCGCTGTGCGTGTCTCACTTGCCCCCTCCAGTGGGAAAGTCCTACAACCTACCGCCGCATTCCCCCGACCGCCACGGCGGAAGGGGCATCCTACCTGGCCTCGCACCCGTTTCCTGAATAGAATGCTAGGCGATTCGGCCGGCTACAGCGCCGCGTCCTCCCGCGCTGCCTTCGGTAGGTAGCCGTGCACCACCAACCGCCCGAACCAAAGGTGCATGCATGATCGATTACCTCCTCACCGAAGAACAACAGATGATCCGGGATCTGTGTCGGCAGATTGCCGACGAACAGATCAAGCCGGTTGCCGCGGCGCTCGATGAGCGAGAGGAATTTCCGTGGGACATCGTCAAGGTCCTCGCTGACGCCGATGTCTTCGGCGTATCCATGCCGATCGAGTACGGCGGCATGGGCGGTGGGGTGCTGGAGATGGCGCTGGTCACCGAAGCGCTCTCCTGGGGATGCGGCGGCGTGGCCCTGGCGTTCGGCGGCACCGGTCTCGGTGCGTTCCCCATTCTGCTGTTCGGAAACGATGACCAGAAGCAGCACTATCTCCCACCTATCGCCAAGGGTGAGAAACTCGCCGCCTTCGCCATCACCGAGGCCGATGCCGGATCCGACGCCGGGCGAATCCGCACGACCGCCGTCCGCGACGGGAACGAGTACGTGCTCAACGGCACCAAACAGTGGATCACGAACGGTGGTGAGGCGGAGATCTATACGGTCGTGGCGATGACGGACAAGTCGAAGGGCGCGCGCGGCGCGAGCGCGTTCATCGTGGAGAAGGGCACACCGGGCCTGTCGTTCGGCAAGAAGGAGAACAAACTCGGCATCCGTGCCTCTGCCACGCGGGAGGTCATCTTCGAAGACGTACGCGTTCCCGCCGACAATCTCCTGGCCCGGGAGGGCATGGGTTTCATCGTCGCACTCAAGACGTTCGACCAGGCCCGTCCGGGGGTCGCCGCGCAAGCCGTGGGTATCGCGCAGCGTGCACTCGATGAAGCCGTGCACTACGCCACCGTGCGGAAACAGTTTGGCCACCCCATCTCGTCCTTCCAGGGCCTGCAGTTCATGCTCGCCGACATGGCGATCGCCGTCGAGGCATCACGTGCGCTCGTCTACTCGGCCGCGCGCATGATCGATTCCGGGGCGAAGGACATCGCGAAAGCCTCCGCCATTTCCAAGACGTTCGCCTCCGATGCCTGCATGAAGGTCACCGTGGACGCGGTGCAAGTCTTTGGCGGCTATGGATACATGAAGGAGTATCCGGTCGAGAAGTTGCTTCGGGACGCCAAGATCACGCAGATCTACGAGGGTTCGAACGAGATCCAGCGCAACGTGATCGCGGCGCATCTCATCAAGGAGAGTTCCAGGGGTTGAGACTCAACCTCGCCATCGCGGTCGGCCTCCTTGCCGGATTGCTGCTCGGGGTCGCCGCGGCGGCAACGGGCTGGCCGATCCTGATGGCGATCACGCAGAGCGTGGAACCGCTCGGCACCGCCTTCGTGAGCCTGCTCAAGATGGTGGTCATTCCGCTCGTGACCGCGTTGGTCTTCGTCGGCGTCGGCCGCCTCGGGGATTTGCGGCGTCTCGGGCGGATGGGCACGGCACTCCTCGGTTTCTTCTTCGCGACCACCGTCGTCAGCGCACTCATCGGGATGGGCGTCATGCGCGCTCTTCTGCCATTCGCCTCGGACACGGCGGTCCATGCGACCGGGGCAGCGGCCGACGTGCCGCCGATGCCCGACCTCGTCACCTTTCTCCTCAACCTGATCCCTGAGAATCCCATCGCGGCCGCTGCCGACGGTGCACTGCTCCCGCTATTGGTCTTCACTATCCTGTTGGCTGCCGCCGCCGGCACGCTGCCGACCGACGAGCGCGAGCCCCTACTCTCGGTGGGCGAGGCGGTGGCTGCCGCGCTGGTCAAGCTCGTGCACTGGCTGCTGCTCGCGGCGCCGATCGGGGTTTTTGCCCTGGCCGCGCCTGTCACGGCCCGGGCGGGGTGGGCAATGCTGCAGACGCTGGCGGTATTCGTGATCGCCGTCCTCGTTGGCGAGTTCCTGTTCGTCGCCGGCGTGTATGTCCCAGCGGCTCGGCTGCTTGGAAGACGGAAGGTCCGGGCCTTCCTCGCGGCCTGTGTCACCCCACAGATCATCGCGGCCACCGCGACGAGCTCACCGGCGACGGTACCTGCCATGCTCGAAGCCGCCGACGAGCTCGAGGTCGACCCCACCGTTGCCGGCTTCACGATCTCGTTCGGTGCAGCACTGGGTCGCGCGGGGTCTGCGCTGTTTCAGGGTGCCAGCATCGTGTTTCTCTCGTGGCTCTACGGGGCACCACTCCCGATCGCGGGGATCGGCGCGGCGCTGCTGGCCACGGTCATCGTCTCGTTCACCGTCCCGGCCATTCCCGGCGGGAGCGTCGTGAGTCTCGCGCCAGCGTTGGACACCGTCGGCGTTCCCCTCGACGGCCTCGGAATACTCCTTGGCGTCGACCGCGTGCCGGACATGGTCCGGTCGGCCACCAATGTCACCGGCACATTGACCGGCACGGTCGTGGTCGACCGTCTCGAGCAACATTCAACGACCGGATAGCCACCTATGCTCAGCCGGTTTGCCGCCGACGGTCTGGTCCTCTTCCACCTCGCATTCATCGTCTTCGTGGTGCTCGGCGGTTTTCTGACCTGGCGATGGCGCCGGCTCATCTGGATCCATATCCCGTGTGCGTTGTGGGGAGCGGTCGTGGAGTTCGCGGGGTGGATCTGCCCGCTCACGCCGTGGGAGGTCGCCCTTCGGCGCCAGGCCGGACAACTCGGGTACGAGGGCGGGTTCATCGAGCACTACATCATCCCGCTCATCTACCCAGGCGAGCTCACGCTCCCGGTCCGCGTGATCCTGGGTTCGCTCGTGATCGCCGTGAACATCGCGGCGTACGTCGGCTACGCCCGACGCTCCCGAACCGGCTGACACCGACACCGACTACTGTTTGGTGCTAGATTCTTCGATCGTTCGCTCGGGCGGCCTCACGTGCGCCGTTCGCACGCGACCGGTTGATCCAGGTTGGGGGATCCCATGAAGCTCGCACTCCACTGGCAGATTCTGATCGCCATGGTCGTGGGCGTTGCCGTCGGCATCGTCTTCCAGGTGGCGTACGACGGTCAGCCGGCGGGTTGGCTCTTCGGCTTCATCAGCGCGCTCGGCACGATCTTCATCCACCTGCTCCGCATGGTGATCGTGCCGCTGATCTTCAGCTCGATCGTGAGCGGCGTTGCCAGCGTCGGGGACGGCAAGAGTCTTGGGCGACTGGGCGCCAAGACGTTCGCGTACTACTTCGTGTCCAGCCTGCTTGCCATTTTCATCGGCATCATGGTCACGAACCTCCTGAAGCCGGGTGTTGGCGCAAACATCCCGGTCGGCGAGGATTTCGATCCCTCAACGCTGGCGGCTCCACGAAGCGTCGGGCAGATCCTGATCGACATGATACCGCTCAACCCGATCGACGCGATGGCATCGGGCCACATGTTGGGGATCATCTTCTTCTCGCTCTTCCTCGGTTTCGCGATTACGCGAATCGCATCGCCGCACCGGGAAACGATGCAGAGCTTCTTCGACGCGTTCTTCCACGCGATGATGAAGATCACCCAGGTCGTGATCGCCGTCGCGCCCTTCGGCGTGTTCGGCCTGATCGTCACCACGGTCGCGTCGGCCGGCGTCGACCTGTTCATCACATTGAGCTTGTACATCGTCACGATCCTGTCGGGCTTCCTGCTGCATCTCTTGGTCGTGCTGCCGCTCCTGTTTTACGCGCTGACCCGGATCAACCCGGTGTGGCATTTTCGAGCCATGAGCGGCGCGATGGCAACGGCGTTCTCAACCTGCTCATCGAATGCCACCCTTCCGGTGACCATGAGCGACGTGGAGAACAAGGCGGGGGTCTCCAACACGATCTCGAGCTTCGTGCTGCCCATGGGTGCCACGGTCAACATGAACGGTACCGCTCTGTACGAGTGTGCCGGCGTGATCTTCATCAGCCAGGTCCTCGGCCTTCAGCTCGATATCTCCCAACAGTTCATCATCGTGCTGACGGCACTCTTATCCGCGGTAGGCGCGGCCGGCATTCCCGCGGCGGGGGTCGTCGTGATCTTCATCGTAACCCAGGCGATTGGCTTCACTGACGCGCAGGTCGCCTTGATCATCGGTGCCATGCTCGCCGTCGATCGGCCAATCGACATGTTCCGCACCACGATCAACATCTTCAGTGACAGCATCGGTGCGGTGATCGTCGCCAAGAGCGAAGGCGAAACCGACCTCTACCCAGCAATGAGACGCCCGGCATAAATGCTTCCTCCTCTGATTCCTCGCGACGTCATCTTCGGCAATCCCGAAAAGGCCGACCCACAGCTCTCCCCGGACGGCGCGCAGCTCGCATATCTCGCACCGCTCGAGGGCGTCCTGAATGTCTGGGTTGGGCCGGCAGACGGCGCGTCATTCCGCCCCGTCACCCGCGACACCGACCGCGGCATCCGGATGTACTTCTGGGCGCACGACGGTGAGCACTTGCTGTACCTGCAGGACGTCGGTGGCGACGAGAACTGGCACCTGCACAAGGTGCATCTCGAGACCGAGACCGTCGCCGATCTCACACCGTTCGAGAACGTACAGGTGCAGCTGGTCGCACGTGAGAAGCGGTTCCCGTCAGAGCTCCTCGTGGCAATCAACCGCGAGGACGAGCGGCTCCACGACGTCTACCACCTCGACCTCAGGAGCGGCGAGCTCACGATGGTGGCCGAGAACCCGGGTAACGTCCTTGGGTGGATTGCAGACGTCGATTTCAAGGTGCGTGCAGCCTTGACGTCTACGCCCGACGGCGGCACCGAGCTCCTCGTCCGGAAGACAGCCGAGGACGAATGGCAGTCGTTCATCGCATGGAACGCCGAAGACGCGATGTCGAGCCATCCGCTTGGCTTCACGGTGGACGGGCAACACCTCTACCTGGCGGATTCGCGCGGGGTGAACGCGGCGCGCCTCGTCCAGCACGCCGTCCGAGGCACACACGTGGAAGTCATCGCGGCGGACGCCGAGTACGATGTGTCCAACGTGGTGGTGCATCCGGATACGCGGGCGATTCAGATGGTCGGGTTCACCCGTGCGCGTGCGGAGTGGGAGGTGCTCGACCCTGCCGTCACCGATGACGTCGCGGCGATTCGCGCGCTGTGTCCGGGCGACTTCGCGATCAACAGTCGCACCCATGACGATCAGCTCTGGGTGATCGAGTTCCTCCAGGACCGTGCGCCGGTGTCGTACTACCTCTTTGACCGCCGCACGCGCGAGGGACGATTCCTCTTCACCACGCGCCCCGCACTTGCGGAGCAGACCCTCGCCGGGATGGAGCCCGTCAGCTTCGAGTCGCGCGACGGGCTGACGATCCACGGGTACCTCACGGTGCCGGCCGGCGTGCCGGCCGACAACCTACCGGTAGTGCTGAACGTGCATGGTGGGCCCTGGCACCGTGACACATGGGGTTACGACCCCGAGGCACAGTGGCTGGCGAATCGGGGCTACGCTGTTTTGCAGGTCAACTTTCGCGGCTCGACCGGATACGGCAAGCAGTTCCTCAACGCCGGTAACAAGGAATGGGGCGGCCGGATGCACGACGACCTCGTCGATGCGGTCCAGTGGCTCGTCGGTCGGGGTGTCGCCGATCCCGCGCGGATCGCAATCTATGGCGGCTCGTACGGCGGATACGCTGCCCTCGCCGGTGCAACCTTCACCCCCGACGTGTTCCGCTGTGCAGTGGACATTGTCGGACCCAGCAACCTCGTCACCTTCATCGAGACGATCCCGCCCTACTGGTCCAGTTACCTCGCGATGCTCCACGACCGCGTTGGGAACCCGGAGACCGAGGGCGACCTTTTGCGGGAGCGCTCGCCCCTCACACACGTCGAGAACATTACGATCCCGATGCTGATCGCCCAGGGAGCGAATGACCCGCGTGTGAAGCAGTCCGAGTCGGAGCAGATTGTGGCGGTCATGCGGGAAAAGGGCATCGACCACGAATACATGCTGTTTTCGGATGAGGGGCATGGGTTCGCAAAGCCCGAAAATCGCTTGCGTTTCTACGCGGCTGCCGAACAGTTCCTGGCCAAACATCTCGGGGGTCGTCACCAGACAGGCTGACGCAACGCCAGGGGTCCACTATTTTGGGAGCAAGGAACTGATCCCCGCTCCTTTAGGCCGGTCGCGACCATGACTATCCCTCGGCGCTGTGTTATCTGCCGCCTCGTCATCGCAGTGTTGGTGCTGCTCACACCGACCCTGTCCACCTCGACGTTCGCGCAGGACACCGTCCAAGCGACGAGCGCCGTCGGCGCACCGGTGACATACCGCGGTGACACACTCTTCACACTGTACGGTACGATCGGACCGTTCACCGCGGCCGAGCGCGCCGTAGCCCTCGAGCGCCGCATTGCGATCGTCGCCGAGGACCCGGAACTGCACAGTGAGCAGGTCGCCGTCGTCGATACGACAGGGGCTGTCGACATCACGATCGACACTCTCGTCGTCATGACCGTGACCGAGCGTGATGCGGTTGCGGCAGGCGTGTCACGCGCAGCACTGGCTGAGCAATACGCTACGGAGATTCGGCGCGTCGTCGAGGAGGGCGAGCGACCGGCGAGCTTGCGCAGTCTCCTGGTCGGCGGGGTGCTCACACTCGCGGCGACGGTGGGCCTGGTGATCGCACTCGTGTTGATCAGCCGGTTCTTCCCCGTGCTGTACCGTTGGATCGGCCTCGCAAGCGGGACGTGGATTCGGCCGCTCAGGATTCAGCGCCTCGAGCTCCTGTCCGCCGCACAGGCGACCGAGATCGTCCTGTTCGCCGCACGGGTGATGCGCGTCGCCGTGATCGTGCTGCTCATCTACATCTTCTTGCCGTCCGTCTTCAGTTTCTTCCCGTGGACACGCGGCCTGGCGAACACGCTGTTTGGCTGGACGCTGGGACCACTCGGGTCGGCCTGGAACGCCTTCGTTGGCTACCTCCCCAACATGTTCACCATTGCTGTGTTGGTGGTGGTGTTCTACTACATTCTGAAGTTCATTCACCTCCTTTTCACGGGGCTCCGTCGCGGCACCCTCTCGCTGCCCGGCTTTTACCGCGACTGGGCCATGCCGACGTACAAGATCGTCCGGTTTCTGGTGATCGTCTTCGCAGCGATCGTGATCTTCCCGTACCTCCCGGGATCGCAGACACCGGCGTTCCGGGGGATCTCCATCTTCCTCGGCGTGCTCATCTCGTTCGGGTCATCCTCCGCTATCGCGAATGTCGTCGCTGGAGTCGTGATGACCTACATGCGCCCATTTCAGATCGGTGACCGTGTCAAGATCGCCGATACGGTGGGGGACGTCGTCGAAAAGACGCTGCTCATCACGCGTATTCGCACAGTCAAGAACGTCGACACGACTGTCCCGAACGCCATGGTGTTGTCGAGCCACATCATCAATTACTCGTCGACGGTCAAACAGGGCGGCGTGATCCTCCACACCGGTGTCACGATCGGGTACGACGTGCCATGGCGGCACGTGCATGAGCTCTTGCAGGCGGCGGCGGCGGAGACGGCGGACGTGCTGACGGACCCGAAGCCGTTCGTGCTGCAAACCAGCCTGGACGACTTCTACGTGAGCTATGAACTGAACGCCTGCACGGACAAGCCAAATGTGATGGCGCGGATCTACTCCGAACTCCACCAGAACATCCAGGACAAGTTTCGCGAGGCGGGCGTCGAGATCATGTCGCCGCACTACCGCGCGGAGCGCGATGGCAGCGCCCGCACCATCCCCACCGCCTACCGGCCCGCCGAAGGTACCGCTGCGGCCGAGTAACACGCTTGTCCGTTCTCAGTGGCTCGTCACGTGCTCGAACACGAGTCGGGACATGTCTGCAATGAGTTGGCGGGCTACTGACTCGTCTTCGATACCCTTGGTGAGCACCACCAACACGTAGCGAGGCACGTCCGTCAGGTAGACGATGCCCGCATCGTGGGTAATCCCTTCGATCCACCCATCCTTGCTCGCGACGCGCACGTGTGGGGGAACGCCGGCGGGGATCGCGTCGCGAAACTGCTGTCGCAGCATGATGTCGAGCATCGCCGCCGTTGCCGTGGGACCCGCCGTGCGGCCCTGTGCCAGCGCCGCGAGAATCACGCCGAGGTCACGGGCCGTCGTCGTGTTGCTCAAGCCCTGCCGGTAGGCCTTCATATCCTCCACGCCGCGCAATACGGCGATCGAGTCGGCGCCGAGCTCGCGCATGGTCTCCCGCACGCGCTCGGCGCCGACCATCTCGATCAACATGTTGGTCGCCAAGTTGGACGAAACGGTGATCATGAGCTCGGCGAGCGTGAGCAGGCGTTCGTGCTCGCCGACGCGGCGGTACAGCGTCGTGTCGCTGTCGTCGGGAGCGCTGAGGTCGTACGACGATCCATCGACGATCGAACGGAACGTCTTCGTGATCGGAACGCTGTCGTCCAGCGAAAGGCGTCCGGCCTCCTGGTCACGGAACAACTGAATGAGCACGGGCACCTTCATCGTACTGGCAGCATGGACCCGAGTGTCGGCGTCTCGGACCACGCGTTCCCCGGTCTCCAAATCCTCGAAGTAGACGCCCACAACCTCGGCCTCGCTTTGGGCCGCTCGTGCATCCAGTGCCGTCAGCAGCACGTTCCTCTCCCCTCCGCTGCAGGCCGTAACCAAGGCAAAGGCCGATCCCATGACCAGCTGTCTGCGGGTGCACATAGCACGCGTTCTCCACGGTATCTTCCACACGGTGGTCGAGACGACGGAGAACGACGCATGCCGCCATTGATCGAGCTCGAGTATCGCCGTCCCGGCAAGGCAACGATTGTGTACCGGGAATGGCTCGTGTTCGAGCGGCCCGATGTCAAGGTGCTCCTGCTCGACGCCTACGAGGGGCCCACGGTGTCGGTCGAGGAGACGATCATCCAGGATACCGGTGCGCCGATCATCTGGTTCGTCTTCCCCGAGCGCTGGCATGATATCGGGCGCTTTCACACCCGTGATGAGGCGTTCACGGGTTGGTATACGAACTTCTGTCGCCCACCTGAGTTTCACGGGACCCGGTGGGTCGCCCGGGATCTGTTCCTCGACTGCTGGCAGCCGACCGATGGCCCGGTGTCGTGGCTGGACGAGGACGAACTGGCAGAGGCGGTGCGCACGAAGCTCATCGACCATCCAACCCTGCAGCGCATCCAGAACGAGCGACAGTTGCTCGAGCTGCAGCTGCGGGAGGGGACTTGGCCTCCGGCGATCGCCCGGGACATGGACCTCGACCAGGTGCGGCACCTGGCGACCCTCTGAAGTATCTGGCTGCGTACAACGGCTTGCATCGGCAATACTCGGATACCATGCCCCTTCCCTAGCTTCTCTATCGTGGACCGACACCTCCAGGCCGGTCCATGCTTCGTTCACGGTTGCAGTCTGTTCGTCACAGCGCCGACGTCACTGCGGTGTTCACCGCGTTGGGATACCGCCCGGCATCGAGCCGATACGACCTTCACGCGTTCGTTCGGGCACGGTGGCGCGGCTTCGTGGTGGTGGCAGCCGATCGTGCGCAGCCTGTGGACGGAGCGAGGGCGCTCGCGCGGCACCTCGCGAACCAGGGAGAACGTGGCATCGCGGTGTGCATCGGCTCGCGACGCCTCGCGATAGCCGCACCGAGACCGGGCACGGCCGATACCACCCGCGTCCTCGTCATCGACATCGACGAACCCACCGCGCTCGGATTGTCCCGCCTGGAAGCGCTGGCGCCACGCCAATCGAGTTCGGCGCTGGCGCACGCCCTGCGGGTTGCGGAGGCGCTGTCAGCCGAAGCTGCGGGTGATCGGTTTTTTGGTGGGTTTCGCGCGCTCTGGTCCCGCATGGCCGACGCACTGCCTGGCGCCGTCTCCGCGTCCGACCGGCGCCACATCGCCCTGCTCACCCTCACGCGAATGCTCTTCTTGTACTTCGTGCAAGCGAAGGGTTGGCTGGACGGCAATCGGTCGTTTCTTCGATCGCTCCTCGAGCGCACACTCGCCGAAGGCGGGCAGTTCCATCGTGATGCGCTGCAGCCGCTGTTGTTTCATACGCTGAACAGGCCACCAGATCGGCGCGCCGCCACGCAGCCCGGCATGCCCTACCTGAACGGCGGGCTATTCGAGCCGCACCCCGTCGAGCGCCGCCTGGCGCCTGCATGCTTCAGCAACGCGGTATGGATCGATGCCTTTGAGAACCTCTTTGATCGCTATCACTTCTGCGTTCAGGAGGCACATGCTGTGGATGCGGTGGCACCGGACATGCTCGGTCACGTGTTCGAGCGTCTGATGGAGGGGGACGAACGATCGCGTACCGGCACGTACTTCACGCCAGAGGAGCTGGTGCGCGAGGTGGTGGAAGATGCTTTGGGCGCTGTGCTCTCGCGATCGGCGTCGATTCTCCCCGGTTCGATCGAGCGGCTGCTGGCATCCGGACCGCTCGACGCCGAGGAGTGCACACGCCTCGCCGCGGCGTTGCGGGCACTGCGCATCCTCGATCCCGCCGCCGGGTCGGGTGCCTTTCTCCTCGGCGCGCTGGATACGCTTACGGCCTTCTCGTTGCACGTCTCCCCGCCCTCGGACACCCGCGACCGATGGCGTATGCGGCGTCGGATACTCCAGGAGAACCTGTTCGGGGTGGATCTCAATCCGACGGCGGTCCGCCTTGCGGAGCTGCGACTCTGGCTTGCCGTGGTGGCCGACGATCCGGCGACGGACGCTGCTGATGTCGAACCGCTGCCGAACCTCGACGGCGTCGTGCGTCAGGGCAACACGCTGATCGATCCGGTCGGCACCACACGCGTTCACCTGCCGCACCTCGCCCCAGCCGCACCACATGCCGTACGCCGCGTGGCCGAGGCGCGCGCCGCGGTGTTCACGGCTCGCGGGCGCGCCGCGACACGCGCCATCCATACCCTCCGGGAGTCCGAGCTCGCCCTGGCCCGCGCGACTCTGGACCAGGCCATCGCCGCGTGCGAGCACCACGTGCGGGACGGTGAAGCGCTCACGCAGAGTACCGACCTCTTCGGTCGGCACATACAACTCTCGGCAAATCAGCGCCGTCGCGCTCGGTCACTCGCAGCCGATCTCACCGAGCTACAGCGCGTGCGGAACGAAGTGCAGCATGGCGCGTTGCCGTTCTTCGCCTTCGAGGTTCATGCCCCTGATGTCATCCGCGCGGGGGGCTTCGACATGATCATCGGTAATCCACCATGGGTGCGTGCAGAGAAGCTCGCGCCCCAGCTACGTCGACAGCTTCGCGATCGATTCTCCCTCTGGGTCGCCGGGGAGGGCGACGGGTACAGGCATCTCCCGGATCTTGCCGTGGCATTCCTCGAACGAGCCCTCGAGCTGGTGCGTGCTGGCGGCGTCGTCGCACTGCTCATCCCCGGCAAGCTCGCGTCGGCAGGATACGGCGCCGCGGTACGGCAGCACCTCGCGGCGCGAACGACAATTGTCCGTGTGCATCGTATTCCCGACCGGAGGGCGCGTGGCTTCCGGGCCACGACCTACCCGCTCGAAGTTGTGGTTCGCAACGAAGCGCCGCCGCCGCAGCACCGCGTGCACATCGGCTCGTCCCGTCGGGCAACCGTGACACAGGCCCGGCTCACCGGCCCGGGCCCATGGATTCTCGTTCCCGACCACGCGCGCGACGCGGTCGACGCCTTCTGCGCTGCCGGTCCGGCGCTGCGTTCCATCGCCCAGCCGCGTCTTGGTGTAAAGACCGGAGCCGACCGCCTCCTGGTCGGGCGTCTGACGGCCGAGAACCAGGAAACGGTGCAGGTCCGATTCCCAGCGACCGTGACGACCACGATCGAGGCAGCACTCGTGCGACCCGCCATGCGTGGCCGGGACATCCGTCCGTTCCGCGCCTCGACACGGCACGTCATACTCTGGGGTTACGATGTCGACGGCTCCCCACTTCCGTCGCTCCCGCCGCTCACCGACGCCTATGTCAGAGAGTACGCGAGCGTGCTCGCGGACAGGTCTGACTACCGGTCGGGTCCGCCCTGGACACTCTTTCGCACCGCACCTGCATTCCTGGACCACCGCGTGGCCTGGTCCGACATCAGTGCGACACTGACCGCTCTCGCGATCGACGAGATCAACACTCGTATTGTGCCGCTCAACACATGTTACGTCGCCGCATTCCCGGACCGCACATCGGCACTCGCCGCTGCAGCCGTCCTCAACTCCACCTGGGCCAGCGCGTACGTTCGGGTCGCCGCTGACGAAGCGCGTGGCGGTTACCGCCGCTGCAACGCACGCGTCATCGGACGGATTCCCTTCCCTCCGCCTTCGCGCATCCAGGCCCTCGCAGATCTGAGCCATCAAGCTCATCACCACTTAGATGTCAGAATCGACCAAATTGACGCCGCGGTCGCGACGGCCCTGGAGCTCACCGAGCACACCCAGACCACACTGCGGTCACTCGCCGCGCACCGCTGACGTCCTGCCCGTCGTGCGCGAGCCGCTGGATTGGAAACTCGCGTCACGCCGGCGCGCTGACACCGAAGGCGTGTTCCGCCACCTGGCTGCAGCGAGCCAGGGCACGCCCATCGACGATTGGACACCGCCGTCGTGGCTGTTGGAGCATCAGGTCGCCGCGGCGAAGCGGATAGCCGGCGCGATTGCCGTGTTCCGTGGCGCGCTCCTGGCCGACGGTGTCGGGCTCGGTAAGACGTACGTGGCTCTGGCGGTCGCCACACGCTTCCAGAGCACGACCGTGGTGGCGCCCGCGTGCCTCACGGCTCAGTGGGAACGCACGAGCGCTCGGCTTGGGATGCAACCCACGCTGATATCGCACGAGTGCCTCTCCCGATCCGGTCGCATTCCCGTCAGCGATCTTGTTGTCGTCGACGAGGCACACCGCTTTCGCAATCCCGGTACGCAGCGGTATGACCGCCTCGCACGAGACCTCCGACGTGCACGCGTGTTGCTCGTGACGGCGACTCCGGTGGTGAACCATGCACGGGATCTCGTTAACCTTCTCCGCCTGTTTCTCCCGGATGGTGCGCTGTCCTTCCTGGGAGTCAGGTCGCTGGAGCGCGCCGGCGAGTCTGGCGACGATCGTGTACTCGCGGCAGCCATATCTCGGTTGACCGTGGCCCGGCCCGCAAGCATGGTGGCTCGTCACGGCTCAGCACTCCCGTCGATCATCGAGGCAGCCGTCGAGCGCCCGGCCGTCGCTCCCGGACACCGTATCACCGACTACGCTTCCGCCGTTACACAGCTCACCTTTCCCGGTGCACCGACCGCAACGCGCCACCTGCTCCGCTCGCATCTCCTCCACCGGTTGGCGTCGTCGCTTTCGGCCTTCCGCGGCACCGTGATCCGACACCTCGCCTACGCCGACCGTGCACTCGCCTCGAGCGGCGAGCGGATACCGGCCCGCCAGGTCCTGCGCCAGCTCCTCGGCCCCGGCGATGACCTGCAATTCGAGCTCTGGGGCACGCTCGGCGACGTATCGCTGACGTGTGACACTCGCGGGGCGTTGGCCCGGGAGCG
The DNA here is from genome assembly GCA_039586875.1 of Gemmatimonadota bacterium. GTDB lineage: Bacteria > Gemmatimonadota > Gemmatimonadetes > Gemmatimonadales > GWC2-71-9 > JAOTVV01. The sequence goes on from JBDHJO010000003.1 coordinate 24,303, forward strand.
AGGTTTCTTGTTGCACCTCCTACGGACGATCGACCTTCGAGCACCCAGTCCCAAACCGGACCGTCTCGCGGAGTTGTTGCGCGATGGTCCGGGCAAGACGCTCGTGTTCACGGCGTCCAGGGAGACAGCCCTGGAGCTCGCCGGCCGCCTGTCGTGGCATCGTCTGGCCGTCGTCGCCGCCGGACGAGGACGCCTTGCGTCCGGTCCGGCCGACATCCAACGGATCCTCGACCTATTCGCCCCGCGGGCACGCCGTACGCAGTCGGCGGCGTCGCAGCGCACGCGCGTCGACACGCTCGTAGCGACCGACCTCGTGTCGGAAGGGTTGGACCTTCAGGACGCCGGAACCGTCGTCCACTACGATCTACCGTGGACGCCGGTGCGCTTGGCGCAGCGACTGGGTCGGACGGTTCGGCTGGGATCATCGCGTCCCAGCGTCCGCGTGTTGTGGTTTGCGCCTCCGCCGATCCTGGAGCGGCATCTGCAACTCGAACGGCGACTGGCTCGCAAGGCCGAAGTGCAGCTGGCCCTGACCGTGCCTGCGACCAGCCGTACCGGCCGTGCCCAGATTTTCAGTCAATCGGCGGCAGCTCGGGAATCGCTCTGCACGGATCCCAGGCCGCCTCGGCCGACGGGAAGGAGTGCACCAACTCGCTACGCCGTCGTCGTCGCGCCGCCGTTTACGGTAGCCGCGGTCTGGTGGGGCTTCGCCAGCGGTGACGTCGGCGAGTTGCTCGCCATCGGGCCAAGACCACCGCACATCATTGCGCATCCACCGCACGTCTTGGAGGTCGTCAAGAACTTGCGCCACGGTGTCGCCATCGATGCAGAGATTCCTGTAACATCCCGCCGTGCACTAATCCGCACCCTACGATCACGACTGCGGATGTGTCAGATCAGGGCCGTGGGTGCCGAAGGGCGGCGGTTGCGGCGACAGGTCTTGCGGTTGGGCGTGGCCGCAGGGAAGCAGCGAAACATCAAGCGCCTCGCACTCTTGGATCGTGTGCTCGAACGCCTGCAGTTCGGGTGCACCGTCGGAGCGGAGCGACGGCTCGCTTCCGTGCTCAACGAGGATGTGACGGTTGCTGCGCTCCGGTCATGGCTGCGCGACACTCCGCCTGGACGCCGCGCCACACCGAGCGTCCAGGTCGTCGCCGTACTCGCCGGTGCGTTGGTTCATGCCAACCCGGCATCGTCGGCGTCGCCCGCCTCGGCGATTTCGTCCTCGTCGTAGTAGTCGAGCTTGTGAAGCGGCATCACGACGCTGGAGAGGATGTTGAGCGCGTGAGCCCCGATCCTCTTGTAATACCGTGCGGCAAGAACCGTGGATGTGGTGAGGTTCGCGGGGTATTCACTTTGGGAGATGCGGACGATCAGTGCGTCGCACCGGTGCGTGAGATCGCGGCCCTGCTGGATCAGATGCAGCGCGCGCTCGCGGTCCGACGACTGAAACACCTCTGCGGTGACGGCAAACGCAGCCTCCACCCCTTTGCGAATCTCGCGCAACTCGGCGATGATCTCGTCGTCGGGTAGTGACAACCGGTTGAACTCGGGAGCTTCCGCCAGGTTCTTCGCATAATCACCGACGCGCTCGACGTCCTTCACCAGGCTCACGAGCAGCAGGCAGTACGGTAGCGACGGCGTGTTGCCGGCGATGGACAGGTGCGCAATCACCTGCTTGCGGATCGTGCGCTGCAGCTTGTTCACCTGCACATCGGCCTTGTAGATCTTCGTGCGCTCCTCCGGAGCCGAATCCATCCGGAAGAAGATGTCTCCCGCTTCCTGCGTCATTGTGTACGTCAAGTTCAACATCTCGGTGAACTTGTCGCCCATCGCACGGAGCGGTCGCTCCGATCGGAAGATGCTGAGCAATTCTCGAAGCATGGTGCCTCCGTACCGTTACTGCAGCACCCTGTTCAGGAACGCGAACAGGGCTGGGATTCCGTAGAACAGAATGGCGACGTACGCCAAGGCGAGCACTCGCGACTGTACCGCGACATCGGCGAGCTTGCGTGCTGCCGCGAGCGGGAGATTGCGCACCGCCTGCAGCGGGAAGATCAGAATCGTGCCCGACAGGTTGAAGAACAGGTGGACGAGCGCGATCGTGATGCCGGCCCGCGCGTTCACACCCGTTGCAGCGAGCGCCGCCATCAGCGCCGTCACGGTCGTGCCGATGTTGGCGCCGATCGTAATCGGGAAGGCCTGGCCTAGCGTCAGCAGGCCGGCACCGGCGAGCGGCACGAGCAGCGAGGTTGTGATCGAGCTCGACTGCACCAGCGCCGTGACGAAGATCCCGACCAGAATCGCGTATACCGGAGATCGATGGAGCCCACGCGACACCAGGGACTCCACCCGCGAGTGCATCGCGGTCCGCATGACGCGCACCAACAACATCAGGGCCGTGAAGATCAACGTACCACTCACCAGGATCATGACTACGGCCGCCAGTTGGCCGGAGCCGAACAGCGTTTCGATCAGGTACTTGATCGGCTTCAACGCCGCCTTGAGCAATCCCTTGATGGGACTGTCGTAATCCATGCCGCCGAGGCCGGTGAGCATGCCGGAGAGCGTCGTGGCCAAGTAGTGGAGGTATCCGGTCATCAGCTCCAACGGGAGGAGCACGACGACCGCGATGTAGTTGAAGAAGTCGTGACAGGTCGCGACGGCGAACGCGCGCCGGAATTCCTCCTTCCGGCCCATGTGGGCGAGCGACACGATCGTGTTCGTGACGGTCGTGCCGATATTGGCCCCCATGATCATCGGGACGGCGTTGGCGATCGGCAGCGGGTTTTCCGGAGCGGCGACGAGACCGACGATGAGCGACGTCGTCACGGAGGAGCTCTGCACGAGCGTCGTCGACAGCAACCCTACCATCAACCCCATGAATGGGTTCTCTGTCGCCGTGAAGAAGGTATCGAGGAGATCTCTCCCGAGCGACTTGAATCCGTCGCCGAGACCGTTCACGCCGAGCAAGAAGATGAAAAGCAAGACCACAACGGCGAGCACGCGGGCGGCCGGGTGAGTGCCGAGGCGGGTGAGGCTCGGGGGCAAGGTGGGCGACAAGACAGATCCTTACGTGTACGGGTTCACACGGCCGTGAACGTGGCGTTACCGAGCGGAGGCAATGTCGTTACACGTTCCCGACCATGCAAGCGATACAGGCAAACACTGGGCCTGACACGGCAGCACGTAGGCGGGATGATAGCTGGGGTTGCCGGAACGACACTTCGGTGTATATTCGGTTTTATGACCGAACATACACCGAAAACAAGCCGATTTGATAGCACTCAAGCTGTTGAAAACAAATGGCTTATGGAGATATCGCCCCGTGTGGTCGACCAACGGCCCACACGGCGCATCTGCCCGGAGTGCCGGCACGCACTCGTGCGGGCCTCGGCCTGTGCGTTCTGCCCGGTGTGCGGGTGGGGAGCATGCGGATGACCGCCCCCGCCTTGGCTGTCCACCCACGCGACGTCCGCCGCCGGGGCACCGCATTCGTCGAGTTGCCGGTGCGGTCGATCATCAACCCGCCCGAGTCCACGGGCATGGGGTTCTGGTCGATCAATCCCTACATGGGATGCGAGTTCGGGTGCACGTACTGCTATGCGCGGTTCGCCCATCGCTATGCCGTTGCCCGGTCCGATCCGGCTGCGAACCTTGCACGCTTGCCACGTCCGCGGGCATTCGAACCGTTCGAACACCGGATTTTGATCAAGGCGCGCACCACGGTGACACAGGCCCTCGAGCAAGATCTCCGCCGCGTGCGACGCCGACGGGATCGTGAGGGTACGTCCAATCTGGTGATCGGTACGGCGACCGATCCGTACCAGCCGGCCGAGCGGCAGTACCAAATCACGCGCGCGATTTTGCATCGGCTCGGTGCCGAGCGTGGATTTCGGATTGGCGTGATCACCAAGAGCCCGCTCGTCGCACGTGATCGTGCGTTGTTACGTCAACTGGCGCAGCGACATCTGGTGTCGGTGTATGTGTCCCTCATCAGTGCAGACGAGTGCATCACCAATCGGTTCGAAGCGCGTTCACCCACCCCCCGTGTGCGCCTGCGAGCCCTGCGGCAGTTGGCCGACGCGGGTGTGCGTGTTGGAATCCTGGCAGCACCCATCCTTCCGGGCATCACCGACACGACGGCCCACGTCCACACACTCGTGCGCACAGCCCGCGATGCCGGTGCGCGATTCGTCTTTCCGAGCGCGCTGCGACTCTATGCCGGTCTGCGTGATCGGGTACTCGAGGTGGTCGCGCGCCACTACCCCTCCCTCCTCACTCGCTATCAAGCCGCCTATCGGCAGGGGTGGGATGCGCCGGACGCATATCGTGACGCAATCCAGGATCGCTTTCGCGCCATCGCGGCGGCGTTTGGACTCATCGTAACTGACGGGACCACGGAACAACCTGTCATGGATGCGACCGCGCGGGTGTCGCAGTTGAGCCTGTTCCCGCAGTCGACATAGCGACGCATGGCTCGATGGCATCGACCGGACAGGCGGCCGCCGCAGTCGGCTGCGGCACGTGGCCGACGTGCACCGCTCAGCAGTGATGACGCGGTCTGCCTCTGGCTTCCAGGCTTTCCGCTCCGGTGCGAGGAGGCACGGCGTCCCGAGCGTGCCCGCCAACCGCTCGCGCTGCTCTCGCCGACCGATGCCAAGCGTCTCTGGCAAGTTTCGGCCCTCGCACGCCGGATGGGGGTGCGCATCGGGATGACCGTGAGTCAAGCAATCGGCTTGTGCCCGACCCTGGTGCTGACCGAGCCCGATCCCGTCCACTACGATGCCGTGTTTTCACGTCTGCTGCTCGACCTGGAACGGGTGAGCCCCGTCATCGAGGCCGCTGAGCTTGGCCGGGTGTTTGTCGGTGTGCAGGGATTGGAGCGGCTGTACGGTGGTCGCGAGCGTCAGTTGGCGCTGATTGCCCGTGCCACGGGGAATGCGGAACGGGTGGCACGAGCCGGCGTGGCGGAGGCACCACCCGCGGCCAATCGCGCGTGGCCGCGAACGGTGCGGCTCGGGTGCGCACGCGGGAAGTTCCTGGCTTGGGTGGCAGCGAGTCGGGCCAAGCCCGGCGCACCAAGGACGATCGACGACGCCGACCGTGCAGCATTTCTCGCCCAGCAACCGGTGGCCGTCTTACCCGTCAGCCCCGATATGCAGCGACGGCTTGTGCAGCTCGGCCTGCGGACGTTGGCCGACGTTGCACGGATTCCCGAACCTGCACTGGTATCCCAGTTCGGCAGGGAAGGTCGGGACGCCTGGCAACTCGCACACGACCGCATCGTCGAGCCCGTCATCGGCCGAGAGCGACCACAGCCGATCATGGTAGGTGTCGATTTCCCACTGCCGTCCGCCGACGGACTCCTCCTCGCGCACGCGCTCCGCAAGCTGGTCGAGCGTGCCCTTGGCCATCCACGGCGAACCGGGTGGCGCGTGCTCGGTATGCGCGCCCGCGCCCTGCTTGAACACGGCGCGTCCTGGATGACCGAAGTGACGCTCAAGGACCCGTCGGCAGATGCCGCACGCATCACGGCCCCGCTCGTCACCCGCCTGGAAAACACCCCACCAGGCGGCGCCGTCGAACGCCTCGTGGTGGAGTTCGTCGACTTTGTCCCCGGCACGGCCTCCCTACAACTGTTCGCTCGTGACGCCACCAGCACTGCCCGGGCCGACCAGCGCAACGCGTTGCACACGGCCGTCCGAGAGATCAAGCAGCGTTTCAAACGATCACGGCTCTTTCACATCGTCGAGGTACAACCATGGTCACGCCTGCCCGAGCGACGGTACGCGTTGATCGACTTCGAGCCTTGAACGTGCCGCGTCCGGTAACGGTTCAGACATCCGCACAGGACCTGCCTCTCGCCGTCGCAGAAGCCGTCGATCAGTCCACGCACCACGAAGCGTCGGCATCGCCCACCGCCCAGCGGGTCGACACCGTGCTCGAGTCTTGGCGAATCGACGACGAGTGGTGGCGTGAACCGATTACTCGCCGCTATGTCGAGGTCGTCCTCGAGGGCGGCACACATCTGGTGCTCTTCGAAGACCTGATCACCGGAGCCTGGTTCGCCCAGACGCCCTGAGCACGATGTACATCGAGCTGCACGCGCACTCCGCCTTCTCGTTCCTCGACGGGGCCTCCCTCCCCGAACGGCTTGCTCTGCAGGCAGCGGAACTGGGATATCCCGCCATGGCACTCACCGACCACCATGGCGTGTACGGCTCCATGGCGTTTGCCCAAGCGGCCAAGGACCTCGGAGTACAGGCAATCACCGGGGCAGAGATCACCCTTCTCGACGGCTCCCACGTCACGCTCCTCGCGGAGACGCCCACCGGGTACGCCAATCTCTGCCGCCTGCTGACCGAGGCCCATCTCGAGCGCGAGGATCGACGTGATCCCCGTCTCGACTTTGCCTCGCTCGAGTCACGCCACGACGGTCTCATCGCCCTATCCGGTTGCCGCAACGGACTGCTGCCGCGTGTTCTGGAGCGCGAGGGGCTGTCCGCGGCGCGACGGATGATGGATCGCTGTCGCGATGTCTTCGGGCCGGACGGTTTCTACGTCGAGCTACAGCGCAACCTCGTGCGCGGCGACGTCGCGCGTACCCAGACCTTGGCGGCGCTCGCCGACGGCGTTGGGCTGCCCGTCGTCGCGACCGGTGATGTGCATTACCACGTGCGTGACCGGCACCGGTTGCACGACGCGCTCACCGCCATCCGTCATCGCATGACCCTCGACGGCTCCCACGACGTTCGTCGCCCGAACGCCGAGTTCTACCTCCGGCAGCCCGCAGACGCGGCCGCACTCTTCCACGACCGGCCCGATGCGGTCGACAACACGCAGACCATCGCCGACCGGTGTGTCGCGTTCGACCTCACCTGTGATCTCGGCTATACGTTTCCGGATTTCCACGGTGCCGATCGCACACCGGCTCCCCGCGCACTGGCTGCGCTCTGCACCGCACGACTCGACAACCTGTACCCGCCCGATAGTCCACACCGCCAGGAGGCCGAGCGGCGCCTCGCCGAGGAGCTGCGTCTCGTCGAACACCACGGTTTGTCGGGATTTTTTCTCGTGTATCACGACATCTTCGAGCTCGCCCGAGAAGTCGCGGCGCGGTTACGCGCCGACAGCCCGCGGAGCCGTGGTGGCTTGTTGCCCGGCCGAGGTCGGGGGTCATCCGTGTCGTCCATCATCTGTTACTTTCTCGGCCTCTCCCACATCGACCCCGTCGCCAACGACCTCTTCATCGGGCGGTTTCTCAACGAAACGCTCGCGTCGGTTCCCGATATCGACCTCGACTTCCCCCGTGAAATCCGCGAGGAACTCATGCGGCAGGTCTATCGCCGCTACGGCGACGAGCACACGGGCCTCGTCTGCACGTTCCCCACCTACCGGATGCGCTCGGCTGTGCGCGAGCTGGGCAAGGTGCTCGATCTCCCCCCGGGCGAGATCGAACAGGTTGCCAAGCTCGCCTCCCCTCGTTCAGCCGGCTCACTGCGTGAAGAGCTCCTGCAGCTCCCGGGGTTTGCGGGCAGGGTAAACGCTCCACTCTGGCGCGAGCTCTGCGAGTTGGCCGAAGAGATCGCGGGGCTCCCGCGTCACGTGTCCCAACACGTGGGCGGCATGGTGATTTCGAGCCGGCCGCTGGTGGAGATCGTACCGCTCGAGCGGGCCGCGATGCCCGACCGGGTCGTCTGTCAGTGGGACAAAGATTCCTGCGACGATGCACGATTCATCAAGATCGACTTCTTGGCGTTGGGCATGCTGTCGCTCGTCGAGGAGTGCATCGAGCTCGTTGCCGATACCGCGGGCACGCCGCCGGATCTGAGCCGCATCGATTTCGAGGACACGGCCGTGTACGACCAGATCTGTGCCGGCGACACGATCGGCGTCTTTCAGATCGAGAGCCGCGGTCAGATCCAGATGCTCCGGCGGAACCGTCCGCGAAACCTCGAAGACCTTTCGGTTCAGGTTGCGATCGTCCGTCCGGGACCCATCGTCGGTGGTGCCGTGAACCCCTTCGTTCGTCGCCGTGAAGCACAGCGCCGCGCACGGGACCAGGGCCGGCCGTACGAACCGCCATTCGACCACCCGTTGCTGCGCAGCGCCCTCAGGGAAACACTGGGCGTCATCATCTACCAGGACCAGGTGTTGCAGGTCTGTCAGGCGCTTGCAGGCTTCACGTCCGGACAGGCCGAGGCCCTGCGTCGCGCCATGAGCCGCCGCCGGTCACGAGAGCTCATGGAGAGCTTTTGGGAGATGTTCCGTGACGGGGCCACCAACCGGGGTGTCCCAGCTGATGCCGCGCAGCGTGTCTTCGAGCAGGTCGTCGCGTTTTCGGCCTTTGGATTCCCGAAGTCCCACGCCGCGGCATTCGGCCTGCTCGCCTATCAATCAGCTTGGTTACGACACTACTACCCGGTCGAGTTCTACGTCGCCCTCTACAACAACCAACCTATGGGATTCTACTCGCTCGACGCGCTCGGCCGGGATGCGAAGCGGCACGGGGTCGACGTCCGCCTGCCCGACGTGAACCGGAGCAACACGTACTGCTCCGTCGAGGACAGCGCGTTGCGCATCGGCCTGGGATTCCTGCGCGAATGGGGATGGGATGTCGCCGATGCCGTCGTGCAGGAACGGAGTCGCCACGGCCCGTTCGACGGACTTGGCGACCTCGTGCGCCGCGCACCTGCCAAGCTGTCCCGCGATGCGATTGAAAACCTCATTTGGGTCGGCGGGTGTGACGGCTTCGGTTTGACACGGCGCGAACTACTGTGGCAGGCCGGCCTTTGGCTGCCCCCGACGACCGCACCAGCCAAACCAACCCGGACGCGCAGGCAGTTGGAACTCCCGCTCGAGCATCCCTATGCGGGCCTGTCTTTCGGCGACACCACCTCGGACGAGCGCTTGGTTGCCGAGTACCAAGTGTTGGGCTTTGCAGCCAGCGGCCACCCGTTCACCCTGCTGCGCCCCGCCCTCCCACCCACGGTGCGTCGCAGCGACCAGTTCGACGACCTGCCGCACGGTGCCGCCCTCGACGTCGCAGGTCTCGTCGTCGCACGCCAACGGCCGGAGACGGCGCGGGGCTACACGTTCGTTCTGCTCGAAGACGACGCCGGTATGATGAATGCCATCGTCCGTCCCGACGTCTACGAGCGTGACCGCATTGCCATCCGCAGCGAGCCGTTTTTATGGATTCACGGTACCCTGCGCCGTGATGACGGCAACGTGAACATCATTGCAGACGAGGTACGCCCGTTGTCGGTCGATCGTTTCCACGACCATCGATCACGTGGATATGACACCGCACGGAGGCAGCCTGCCGCCTTGCTCAAGGACCTGCGCCGCAGCCCACCCAGCTCGAAGAACTGGGCCTAACCACCCTCCACAGGCGCCAGCTTCGCATGCTCCCGCAGATGTGCGCTCACATCCACGGCGACCTTGAGCACTACGAGTAACAGCAATCCCAGTACCGGAGCACCCAGAGCCATAACCAGAAAGCCACCCCCAATGATCGCGATATGCAACACCACCACTCGAGCGTACGGTTGGCTCATCAGCTGTTGCAGCGTCACCCGGCGATACTCGCCCTCGCTGACGTAATTCCGCACGAACGAGAATGCGTGGCTGAGCACGAGCGCACCGACGGCGACCCAGAGTGCATGCTCATGTATCACCTGCATCACCATCTGGGCCGACGGGAAGAGATCTCCAGAAAAGCCCGACCCAAACAGCGCAAACACGAACACCCCGTGCACCGCTGTGAACATGCCGTAGTGGAAACAGAAGAACGGGATGACGACAACTTTCGCCAGCGGCGTACGCTCTGCGCCACGCTGTACCCAGAACATGCGCAAGACGTTGAACCCCCCGACCACTACGTTCTCCAACCAGAACAGGAAGACGAGGGCGAAGACGTCCCAATCGAAGGCGAGCACGCCGGCGAGAGGGATGAGGTTCGCAAGGAGAAGAGCGGTTGCCGTCGGGCGCCACTGTTCCAGGAGGCGAGGCACGCCGCTTGGGCTGCGTGTGGCGGAGGCGCTCATCGTCGCCGTACCGCGGTCATGCGGGGATGGGCAGCGCTCGCGTCTTGAGGATGCGGGCGATCGTCTCGCCGATTTCGTTGTTAGGAGTCGACGCGCCCGCCGTCACGCCCAGCCGGCCCACGCCATCGAGCCATGACTCCTGCTGCGATTCCTCGAGCCTGTCGACCGGCTTGAAGCGGATGGACCCGCGATCCACATCGATGCAGGCCGAGTCCGCAATGTGGTACGTGCAGATTTTCTTTGCACAGATTTTGGCGAGGTGGTTGGTATTGCTCGAGTTGTATCCGCCGATCACGACCATCACGTCGAGGGGCTCGTCGATGAGCGCCAGCACGGCATCCTGACGTTCCTGGGTGGCCGAGCAGATCGTCCCGAAGCTGCGAAAGTGATCCGCGAGCTCGTCCTGCCCGTACCGATCGGTCATCGCTTCGCCGATCTTCACGGCGATGTCCAGAGACTCCGATGACAGCATGGTGGTCTGATTCGCCAACCCGACCCGCACGAGGTCCTCCGAGAAGTCGAATCCAGCTGACACCTTGTGCCCGAACCGTTCCTGCATGACGGACGTGGGCGTCGTCCCTCGAATGAATCCGCACAGGATCTCCGCCTCCTCCATATCGCGAACGATCAGGTACTTGCCCCCATCGTATTTCGAGACCTGACTGGTGGTGGCCTTCGTCTCCTCGTGGAAGTGCTTCCCGTGCACGATGGCGGTGTACCCGTCGCGTGCGTAGCTCTCAACGCGCTTCCACACATTCAACACCGACCCGCAGGTAGTGTCGACAACGGGACACCCGATGCTTCGGAGGAAAGTGAAGTCCTCCACGCGTACGCCGAAGGCCGGCACGATCACCACATCTGCAACAGTGATGGAGGAGAAATCGAAGCGACCGTCCTCGCTCGCGTGGATGATATCGATACCCATCGATGCGAGCTTTTCATTCACGTGCGGGTTGTGAATGATCTCCCCTACCAGGAAGATCCTCTCCGTGGGGAACCGTGTTCGCGTTTCGTATGCGTAATCGACGGCCCGGTCGACGCCGTAGCAGAAGCCAAACTCTCCGGCCAGCCGAATCGTGAGGTCTCCCACCTCCAGTACGTGACCGTTCGCGCGGACCGTATCGATGAGGCGCGAATGGTAGTCTGCGGCGAGCTCACCCTCGATCTCTCGTTTGAGCCCGAAACCCTTTCGGAAATACGTCTGATCGCTCATGCGTCCACGCTACGGCGTATCGGTTGTCGGTGACGTTTGGGCAGTCATGGCGCTCGCCATCTCATCGCAATACTCCGGCGGCAGTGCCGTGACCGGGATGCGGCTGAATATGCCGGCATACCGCACGCGATCGTTGGAGGTGATCTCCCGCAGCGTGACTTCCAGGCGCCCTGTGGCTGCATCGCGATCGAGGGTGTCGAGGTGGATCTCCCCCTCGTCCCCCTGGAATCCGAACGTGCCGCCGTCGGTCATCACCTGGACCCCCACCTGCGCAACGGGCGGCACGGGTGCGCCGCTGTCCACGATCATGATCGGGTATGTGCCGACGCGCTCGTCCTCTGGCATTTGGAAGAGCATGAGCGTTCCCCGGCCGGGCGCTTCCGCCAGCACCTGCAGCACGCCAATCGCATTGCAGATGCCGGCCTGCGCAGGCCACGAGCCCGCAAGCTCGACCGGCCCCGCGCTGACAGCCACGAGCCGGCCGCGGCGAGGCGCAGGGTAATCCGGCATGGGGATGCTGTCGAACGGCAGCGGTGCTTCGTCAAGAGCCGCCGCCACAGAGTCCGGCGCGGGGTCCGGTTGGGGCTCGTCTCGGTCACCGCCGCAGGCCGAAGCCAGCAGGCACGTCACGAGGATCCAACCGAATGAGCGGTTCACGCGCGTCTCCCAGTCCAAGGTCCGTCGGGCGCAGCAGGCCCGGCCTGCAACCTAGGGAGTCACCGGGGTGCGCGAAAGAGCAGGTCGAACCGCAAGTCGGTCTCTGGTCGAACACCCTTCGACAGGTTGAATCGGATCAGCCCGTTCAGGAGCGACAAGCCCAAGCCGGTACCTACGAGCGGATCGGCCGTGAAGGTATCGCCGACGTCGACGAACACAACGGGGGCAATGAGGCGGGAGCGCACGAGCGCCAGATCGAGTTGCGCCGACCACAGTTCGCGCGAAACGCGCGTGCCATAGTCGTAACCTCGTACAGTCTGCGGACCGCCGAGACGAACGGCGAGTTGCTGGAGGCTATCCCCGCGGGCCAGGGCTGCCCGCGCCTGAAACCGGCCGCCACGACCCAGGACGGTGAACGGTACACCGACGCTCGCCCAGGCACGGACACCCGTTCCAGATGCGCCCGCAAGGACTTCGACACCCGGATCGATCTGGACGAACCCCAAACGGTCCTTCTTACGCAGCATCGCATGGAAGAAGCCGCCATCGGTGATCGCCGGATTCGGCGGGAACGTCCCGTCCCCCCAGATACCGGCAATGGCTGAGGATGTCGCAACCTCAACGGTCCCCTGGTGCTGGTAGCCCAGGCGAACCTCCGCGTTCCGGAGCAGGCCGTAGTTCCACGTAAAGGAGAGTGCGCCACCCGATGCGAGGTAGTAATCGGCATCGTCGTTTCCCACGAAGAGCGCGTTCAGCGAGTTGCCGATGCCCTGGCCGGCTGTCCACGGCTCCACTTCACGCATGGTGTGGAATCCGGTGAGATCCAACCGCCCCGTGGGCCCGTCATGCCGCACGATTGCCGACCCCGTCGGTCGGAGGTCCGACAGGCCGAACCTTCCCTTGAGCAGCACAGTGGTATAACGGGGGCCGGCTCGGAACTGCACACCGCCGCCCAGTGATAGCCCCTGGACTCGGTTGAACCGTACGATGTCGGCCGCCTGCTCGACCGCAATCTGTACGCGCTTCTTCCCCACCCACTCGGGCGGGAGGTCCTCCTCCAGCGCAGCGAGTTCGGCGAACACGCTCCGCACATGCTCTGCTTCCTCCCGATCCTCGACCAGCTGGAGCGTAGCTTCCCATTCGAACGCCTCCAGACTGTCACCGGGTGGAACGGCCATCTCCCACCGCCCCTGGCTCCATTCCCCGAAGCGCAAGTATCCGCGCTCTATCCGTAGGGAGTCGTTGTTGGTCGTGGGATCAGACTCGAAGCCTCGCCCGTCGGCTGTGCGGACCCGCACTGCGGCCGAGTCTTCAGCCTCGGCAAACAGCGCATCGTCGGTCGCGAAGACGAGCGCGGGATTCCCGTTGATGCGGTAGTCGCTGAAGGTTGTCACCGCCATGGCGGGCATCGACAGGTTCACGAACCACGGCACTTCGGCCGTGATCGCCAGAACCTGGCGGTACGGCATCCAGTACTGCTGATCGATCAGCGCGTATTCCACCATCGCCTCGACAGACAGGAACCGCTCTGCCTGCCGGTTGTCCTCGCGGGCCTTGGCGGAGTCCGCGGCAGTCTCCCCGCCCGGGGTCTCCCACAAGTAGTCGCCAAGAAAGACCATCCCGAACCGCACGACATCGCCCGAGGTGGCATCGATCCACATATCCCCGGCTACGAGCGCCGACCCGATTTCCTTCGGCTCGACCCGTACTTTGTAGGTCCGGATACGACGCTCCGGCACGACGACCTCGACCGAGTCGGTGATCGCGAACCGGTAGGCGTGGATCGCCTCGTCGGCGAGCGGGTGCAGGGCCGCGTGCTCAGGCACGCCCATGAGCCGGATGCTGTCACCGAGGGCACGTGGGATGAACCATGGGCGGTCCATGACCATCTGCCGGCGAAGTTCCCGTTCGGCCCCGCTTTCGACGTCGCCGCCGAAGCCCTCGATGATCCGGATCACGGGGGCAACCGCGCGCGCACCGCGCACCGCGACCTGGAGGTCATTCGGGCGCTGCCACGCAATGTCGGCGACCGATTCGTGGGTGAGGAGCGTGGTCTGGCGTGCGAAGCGGCTGCGTCCCGCCGTGGCTTCGAGCCGCGTGCGCACGGTCGCGCGGTAATCGTGTACTAGCGAGTCTTGCCGGATGTGTCGAACTCGTGCTCGCGCATACAACTCGGCGGTGACGGCGTCGCGAAACGTCGCCGTATCAGCTTGCTGCGGAGGCGTGAGTGTGAGTGCTGCTAGGAGGAGCGGGACCATCGGGCACGGTGATCGCGGTCGATACCGTAATCGCGCAAGCGGCGCCAAAGTGTCGTCCGGGAAATGCCCAGCCGCCGCGCACTCTCAGTGAGCTTCCCACCGGTCTCCGACAGCGTGTGAATGATGGCATCCCGCTCCCGCTCGGCCAACGTGGACTGACCGGAATCAGTCGACGCGCCCGCGGGAACGACCACAATTTCCCCGACTTTGTCGTCGCCCAGCCACAGCGCGGTTACGCGGCTGCCGAGGCGCGACAACCTGGGCAGCATCGTGTCGCGATCCGTGCCGTCCACTCCAACTGAATCGAGCACCGCGCGGCCACCGGCATTGGCGTACGCAACACCACCATCGACATCCAAGACAACCGCAGCGTCCTCGACGGCTTCGAGAATCGCCCGCGTCAACGGCGTCAGTTGCTCCAAAAGTCGGCTCGGCATC
>JBDHJO010000300.1:0-4792 GCA_039586875.1 Gemmatimonadota bacterium
GACCGCGGCGGATCTCCGTGCGGGCAGAGACGTGGAGCTGGAAGCGGCGTTGGAGGTGTTGCGGGAGCGGTGAGGGCGAGTGCGAGCGGGTGCAAAGTGCAAGGTGCAAGGTGCAAGGGGGGGGTGCAGGGTGCAGGGTGCAGGGTCGCGAGACGTGACTGTCGCGTTGGTTGGACTTCCGCTTTTCGCAATCCATATTGCACGTACCGTCGGCGTCAGCCGCAGGTCCACCTCACCGCGCCGCGGGGGTCGTCACCTTGGAGAAGTGATACTGCGCGATCTTCCAACGCTCGCCGTCCCGGACCCGCGTCTCGGAATAGCGCCAGGACCCGACCTCCTCCTCACCGTCCGGCAGCGTGAGCGTGCCGTCCAGGTAGGCGACGGCCATGGCGGCATCACCCGATACCCTGACCTCGAGACCACGCACCTCGAAGGTGGCGCGGAACCCGGCATCGTAGGCCGCCTGCAGCACCACGGCGTTGAATCCCTTGACCAACGGCCCGCCACCGAAGAGAAAGCCACGGGCATCCGTACCGTAGAACTGCCCGAGCCGTTCCAAATCGCCGGCACTCCAGGCGGCCAGCGTCTCCGTGATGGCCGCGCGCACATCGCCTTCCTGGGCGTCACTGGTGGAGGCGACCAGACTCAGGGTCATGAGGGCAACGGGAACGACAATCCAGCGTCTGGCGCTCATGGGTGCCATCTCCTCTTTCGCGATACGGCAAACGTGATATGAAGGCGCGATGGTCGCTAGCGGTCGCGGTGCTCAGCATCCTGGTCGCGGTCCTCTGGGTGGACCTCACCCCGCGGGTGGAGAGCGAGTTCTTCTTCTCTGAGGCCGACCCGCAGCTGCAGACGTCGATCACCATCGACCGTCGCTTTGCGTCGCCCCCCCAGATCGTCGTTCGAGCTGAAGCACCGGATCTAGCTGCTCCCGCGTACACATCCGCCATCGACAGCCTGACCACCGAGCTCGAAGCGGTGCCCGGCATCATCGCCGTGTACAGCGCATCGAACCAGGACGCTGTCGGCAGTCCATTGTGGACACGCCTCCTCCGCACGCCCGACGGCGCCGCCACGAACATTGTGGTGAGCACGGACGGGACCGACCCCGCCGAGCTCGTGCCCAGGGTCGAGGCGGTGGTCGAGCGCCACGAGGGAGGGGACCTCGACCTCCGGATGTCGGGGGTGCCCTACGTCGTCGAGCTGATTCGGCGCAGCCTGCTGCGCGACCTGATCGTCTTCAGTTCCGCCGCGCTCGTGATCTTCGGACTCGTGATCAGCGCGGTGTATCGGCGCTGGCAGATCGTGGTTGGTGCGTTGGCGGCGTGTCTGACGGCGTGCGCGCTCACGCTGTCACTGGCGCAGCTCGGCGGCATCGCGATCGGCCTGTTGACCGCGAACATCACGACCATCGTGTTCGTGCTCACGCTGTCACACGTGGTCTTTCTGACCTCGAACTGGCAGGCACGGCACGCCGGCACCGGCGCGGCCGAGTCGGACCCGGTCGGCGCTGCCGTCCGCCTCACGATCGTTCCGTCGTTCTGGTGCATGTTCACCACGCTGTGTGGCTTTCTGAGCCTGCTCCTTGCCACGGCCAAGCCGCTGCGCGAGTTGGGCATGGCCGGCGCCATCGGCACCCTCACGGCCATCGTGGTGGCGTACGGTTTCTATCCTGCGTTCCTGCGCGGCGCCACCGCGCGCTCACGAGCCCACGGCACAGCGCAGGGACCCGGCGGGCTCGGTGCATTCCTGCCGAGGACACACGCCCGTCGCTGGCTCATCGGACTGGGCACTGTGAGTGCGATCGCCGGTCTCGGGATCCGGCAGCTCAGCACCGATCCCAGCCTGTTGTCGTACTTCGCCCCGAACAGTGACCTCCGCTCGGGACTCGAATCCATCGATCGCGACGGCGGGAGCAGCGCGCTCAATCTCGTGGTGCAGGATGCGGACGGCGGCCTGCTGGATACCGATGTGGCCTACGAGAAGATGTGGGCCCTGCAGGACACCCTGGAAACGGATCCGTCGGTCGGGGTCGTGTTGTCACCCGCCGTTCTCCTGGCGGATGCCAAGCGGGCACCGCTGGCGTCGTTCCTGAACTGGAGCAGCCTGCTGACCATCCTCGAGAGCCCGGCTTTCAATCGTATCGCCCTCAGCTTCGTCACGGCGGACCGCTCCCAGGGGCTCTTCTTCCTCCGGATGCGCGAAGACCAGCGCGAAGCGTCCCGCGCCGAGGTCGTGGAACGCGTGGAGGACTACGCGCGGGCGAGTGGCCTAGACGTCGTGCTGCTCGGTGGATTGTACGACTTGCAGGCGCAGCTCGGCTATTTGATCGCCGGCAGCCTCCGCACCGCGATCGGCGGCCTGCTGTTCCTGTTCATCGCCGTCGCCTTCCTGGTATCCCGCTCCGCCCGCGCCTCGGCGGTGATGGTGGCGTGCCTCACGGCAATTCCGCTGGTGATCCTCGGCACCCTGGGGCACCTTCGCCCGCGGTCAACGTCTCCCTCGCGATGGGCGTCGACTCGATGATCCATCTCGCCGTGCGCGCTCGACGATTGCGCGCCGTCGAGTCCCATCCCGCGCAGGCGTGGTTCGAGGCCCGGGCACAGCTGTGGCGGCCCATCCTCGGCGCGAGCCTCATCATCTGTGCGGGGTTCGGCATCTTCAGCCTGTCGGCGTTTCCCCCGACCCAGCGCTTCGGGTTGGCCGTCATCCTCGGGATCGTGACCGCCGCGACACTCACGGTGATCGCCGTACCGCTTGGCGCCGCGGCAGCCCGGCGACACGACGGATCGGCGGAGGGTGGCGCGGAATGACGTATCTTGTTTGGGAAGGAGGCGATCCGTATGTCATTCCTGACCCGCATCCTCGGCCCTGGGGCCGACCCGGGGCGCTTCCTGCGGCGGGTACCTCGCCGCACGGTCCGGAGGCCGCCCTGTTCGCCTGCTCCGCCGCGCGACCCACAGCCGGTGCGTCCGCCGGACGGCGGATGTTCGACGGGGCCGGAGCCACGGAGGGCGAAAGGGCGGAAGGAGCATTGAAGAAACGGCATGCCGAACACAAGTGCGGCTCCCCGCCATCCGTGGTTACCGCAGCCGTCTTGCGGGCGAACTGCACCACCGCGAAGTCTCCAGGTGACGAGCGCGTCCTGCCAAGGGTCCCCGTCAGCACGAACAGTTTGAGCGTGCCGGCGGGCGCAGTAGGATTAACCCGGAACCGGTGGGGCCTGATTCATTAGCCCATGAGAATGCCTTGACGAGTCAAATACGAGCTGTAGACGATCTGCCCGAGATCATCCAGGGTGGCATGGGGGTCGCGGTGTCGGATTGGCGGTTGGCCAACGCGGTCGCGCGAAACGGACAGCTCGGCGTGGTCTCAGGTACCGTGCTGGACTCGGTGTTGGCGCGCCGCCTGCAGCTGGGGGATCCCTGTGGGGCACTGCGCCGCGCCCTGTCCCATTTCCCTTGGCCGGACATGGCTCAGAGGATCCTCGACGCCTACTTCATTCCGGGTGGAAAACCAGCGGACAAGTCCTTCAAGCTCGCTCCGCTGCCCAAGGTGAACCTGCGGTCCTCGCTGGTGGAGCTCATGATCGTGGGCAACTTCGTAGAGGTGTTCTTAGCCAAAGAGGGACATTCGGGACCCGTTGGGATCAATTACCTCGAAAAGGTGCAACTCCCCCACCTGCCCTCGATCCTGGGAGCGATGCTGGCCGGCGTGGAGGTGGTGCTGGTCGGCGCGGGGATTCCATTGGCCATTCCCGGCATCCTGGACTCGCTCTCGCGCTGGGAGACCGTGGAGCTCAATCTCGCCGTCGAGCAGAACCCTGATCGGCACCTTTATACCCAACGATTTGACCCGCGGGACTATCTCGCCGGTGAACTTCCCAGGCTGACGCGCCCCAATTTCTTGGCAATCATCGCGTCAGATACGCTGGCGAAGGCGGTGGTGAAGCGCGCGTCGGGTTACGTCAACGGATTCGTGGTAGAGCATCACACCGCCGGGGGCCACAACGCACCACCGCGCCGCGTACGAGGGGCCGACCCCAACGCTCCGCAGCAATACGGCGAGCGCGACATTCCCGATCTCGAGAGCATCGCCGACATCGGGCGGCCGTTCTGGCTGGCGGGGGGCAGTGCTTCTCCCGAACGACTCGCCGAAGCCCGTGCCGCGGGTGCGCATGGCGTTCAGGTGGGCACGGCCTTCGCATTCTCTCGTGAATCGGGCATTCTCCAGGGAATCAAACACCGCGTGCTGCGTGCGCAGAAGGCCGGCACGCTGGGGGTCCGAACGGATTTCAACTCGTCACCGACGGGATTCCCATTCAAGGTGGTCGAATTGGATAACACCGCCGCCAACGAGGCCACCCACGCGGAGCGGGAGCGGATCTGCGACCTGGGGTACCTCCGTCGTATCTATGCCAACGGTGAATCCCAGGTGGGGTATCGCTGCCCCAGTGAACCGGAGAAGAACTTCCTGGCAAAGGGCGGTTCGATGGAGGCGACCATCGGCAAGCGGTGCCTCTGTAACGGCTTGCTCGCGACCGTCGGGCTCGGCCAGACCCGCGACGGTGTCGCAGAACCCGCCCTTGTCACCTCTGGCGACGACTTCTCGTTCCTGTCACACGTGACGGGGGGCGAGGACGTCGACTACGGTGCCGCGGACGTCATTGCCTACCTGACGCGGCCGGTAGGGGCGAAGTCGGCCGATCGACAGGAGGAACCGGCGCGCCGATCGTTGTAGCCATCGCATATCGAGGAGTACGCCGCTTGTGCTCGCCGCGGACGCCCCG
>JBDHJO010000301.1:0-3032 GCA_039586875.1 Gemmatimonadota bacterium
TGCCGCCACGTTGGGCGGCACCGTCTTCCGCACACTCGTGACCGGCTCGGCATCCTCCGTCACGATCTTCATGATGATCTGCTGCACCGTCGAGCCCGTGTGCGGCGGATCGCCGGTCAGCATCTCGTGCAGGACGGCCGCGAGCGAGTAGACGTCCGACCGATTCGAGAGATCCTTCTCCGCCGTCGCCTGCTCCGGGCTCATGTAGTGCGGCGTGCCGAGCGAGAGCCCCGTCTCCGTCATCCGCCCTCCCGCAGCCGCACTGACCGCTAACGCAATCCCGAAGTCCGCCACCATCGGCCGCCCGTCATGCAGCAGGATGTTCTCCGGCTTGATGTCCCGGTGGATCACCCCGTGCCGGTGCGCGTAATCGAGTGCATCGGCCACCTCGCACGTGATGCGCACGGCCTCGTCGATCCCGAGCTGCGCTTCGCGGTCCAGCTTGTCACGTAGCGTCTCGCCTTCGATGTAGGGCATGACGTAGAAGAGAAAACCGTCTGCTTCCCCCGAATCGAAGAGCGGCAGGATGTGCGGGTGCTGGAGGCTGGCGGTGGTCTTGATCTCCTGGATGAACCGGTCGGCGCCCAGCACCGCCGCGAGTTCCGGCTTCAGGATCTTGGTTCCGGCTTCAGGATCTTGAGCGCGACCTTGCGGTCGTGCTTCAGGTCCTCGGCCAGAAAGACCGTCGCCATCCCGCCAGCGCCGAGCTCGCGCTCGATGCGGTAGCGGTCGGCGAGGGCGAGTTTGAGCCTCTCGGCGATCTCACTCACGTTCAGACTCCCAGCTTATGTGGTACAGGTAGGTGCAAGGGTGCACCTCATCTCCCCACCTTCTGCTTCAGCTCCTCGTACCAGTTCTCGACCAGGATCATGACGGATGGCGAAGCGTCGTCACCAGAGCCCGCTCGCCGGACCATCAGGAACCGCTCGTCGTCGGCGTCGATGTCGAATGGCGTGTAGTTGGCCGAGAGCCCGTACCCTTCGACCGAGAACAGCGTCAGGCGTTCGTCGACCGCGAACTCGCCCGAGCCGGCCGTGCGGATCTGCGCAGCCACCATGTTTTCGTCGTCGCCGTCGACGTAGAACAGCTCCCGGCCGCTGTGCGACCACAAGGGCCTGGATCCCCCACCGAGCGACACGGTCCACTTGCCCGCGGCAATGTCGGGAAAGGGCCGCACGTAGATCTCGTTCCGGCCGGATTCGTCCGACTGATAGGCCAGCCACCGGCCGTCGGGCGACAGGGCTACTGCGTTCTCGTCGAAGTCCGATGCCAACAACCGGCTGGGCATGCTGTCGACGCCAACGCGCTGCGCCCAGACGTCGCGCGTGCCGTCGGTGCCACCGATCCGGAGTACCATCCACGCGCCGTCGCGGGACCACAATGCTTCGTAGATGCGCGTATCGACGCCGCTGCCGACAGCCGGACCCTCCTGCTCGAACACCAACTCGGCCGGCTGCGTACCGTCGGCCCGACGTCGCCACACCGCCGGTTTCCCGGACCGTTCGGAAATGAACGACACGTACCGACCGTCAGGTGCCCAGCGTGGCCGGTAGTCGGGTGCGGGGTCGGTCGTCAGCCGCGACAGGGGTCCGCGGTCCAACTCCTTGATCCAGACGTCGCCGCCACCGTCCCCCGCGGAGTTGAACACCAGCCGGCGGCCGTCGGGCGAAAGTGACCAGCCCACGTTGGTCGGGAACGAGAACTGGAACTCGGGATCCAACTCCGCCACGGCCCCACCCCGGCTCACCCACACCGGTTCCACCAGGAATCCTCGCTCACCGCCGGCGGGACCGGCGACCATGAGCATCGTGCCCGAGGGGGACAGTGCGAAGTCAGGCACTAATCCCTGTGGCGACTGCACGCCTTCGAGCACCGGCACCGGCGGGCCGGTGACCTCGAGGGCGCCAAGGTCGAAGGGTGCGGCGAACACTCCTCCATCGGGTCGCACGTAGACGATATGGCCCGTGGCCACGTACCAGGCCTGCGTGGCATCCGGGAACAGCACGCGGAGCTCGCCGGATTCGAAGTCGAGGACAGCCACGTTCTGGTCCGTGCACCCCGAAACGGGACACCACCCCAGCAACACGCCACGCGCACCCGGCAGCGGGGTCGGCAGTCGGGGTATCTGCGTTTCCCCTTCCGGCGACGACCACACGACCTCGGACACGCCGCCCACGTCCGGCACGCGGCGGAGCCGGTTGAGGATATCCCGGTACACCACCGTCCCGTCGTCAAGCCAGGCGATACCGAGTTGGGACTCATGGACCGAGTCGGCAACCGTGATCGCCGAGCCGCCACCGCGAGGCACCTTTCGGAGTTGTCCGTCCGCCGTGAAGATGATCCACTCGCCGTCTGGCGAGACCGTCGGTGCGGAGGCCGAACGCCGCGCATCAGTACCAGGCACCGGGAAGGCTTCGAAGCTGTCGCGTCGTTTGATCCAGAGTTGGCTGCCCGATTCCGCTGGGCCGTTGTACACGATCCAGGAGCCGTCGGGCGCCAGGGCAAAGGACGCATTGTATGCCTCCAAGGGCTCCTGTCCCGGTGCGAACGCCAGCCCGTAGCGCGCCACCGCCGGGGCAGATTCAGGCCGGAGCCAGCCCCAAAGGCCGAATGCCAGCATCAGCACGAAGGCCACCGGCACGCCGACGCGCCGCCAGAGGGGTGCTGCCTGGGGCCGCACTGGAGCTTCGACCGCCGCCGTACCCGCCGACAAGGTGAATCCGGGATTGGTGAGTGCGTCGGCAAACGCCGCCGCCGTCTTGAACCGATCGGCCGGCATTTTTGCCAGCGCCTTTCCGACCGCGGCCGCCACATGCCCGGGCACCGTGTCCCGTGCCGTCGTCACCGGCGGCGCCTTTTCCGTGATCACCTTCGCCACGATCGCCTGCGCCGAGTTGCCCGTGTACGGCGGCTCGCCCGCCAGCATCTCGAACAGCATCGCCCCCAGCGAGTAGATGTCGCTCCGGGCGTCCAGCTCGCGGTCGCCCATCGCCTGCTCGGGGCTCATGTAGTGCGGCGTCCCGATGCTCAGG
>JBDHJO010000095.1:0-25280 GCA_039586875.1 Gemmatimonadota bacterium
TGTCGGCATCGAACACGCACGGGCGCTCGTGTTCGCCATCGCTGCATCGGCAGATACGCGCCGGGGCGTGGCCATTGCCCGCAATCTGAATCCGGACCTCTACATCATCGTGCGCACGCGGTTCGTGGCAGAGCTCGAAGAACTGCTGCGGCTTGGGGCGAGCCACGTGATTCCGGAGGAGTTCGAAACCTCAATCGAGATCTTCAGCCGCGTCCTCGATCTCTTCGGCGTCCCCAAGAACCTCATCGAGCAAGAAGTGCAGGCGGTACGTGGGGAAGCATACGAGGTGTTGCGAGGGCTCAGTTTGCCCGACCTGCGTCTCGAGGTGTTGGAGCGTTACGGCGTGAACGCGGCAGTCGAGAGCATCGCCATCGAACCCGGTGCTGCCGCAATCGGCCAGAGCCCCGTCACGCTCAGCCTCCGCCGCGAAACAGGTGTCACGGTGATCGCGGCGGTCCGGAATGGCGTCGCCATCCACGCACCCGACCCGGAGTTTCGGTTCACTGAAGGTGACGTTGTCGTGTTGGTGGGACCGGCGGATGCGCGTGCCACGGCTGGCCGCCTCTTCCGGGCTCCTGCCGATTGAACGCCCGACCTAGGGCCCGGCGCTCGCCGCGACTGCAAGCAGCGTGACGTGAATCTCCACCGTGTCATCGATGTCGGTGGCGTAGCCCCCGGCCATCGTGACCGCCACCGGCACCCCGTGCTCCCGACAGAACGCCATGATCAGGCGGTCTCGCTCGGCCAGCCCTGCTTTCGATAGCGCAAGCCGCCCGAGCCGGTCGCCCGCAAACGGATCGGCCCCACCGAGGTAGAAGGCGATGTCGAAATCGCCCGGACGAGGGATGCGGTCGAGCCCTTTGGTCAACTCGGCGAGATAGAGATCGTCTCCCGTCCCGTCAGCCACCGCAATACCGATGTCCACAGGCTCCTTGGTAAACGGGTAATTGCCTGCGCCGTAGATATCGAACGTGACGACGTCGGGATCTCCGCGGAACACGAACGCTGTGCCGTTACCCTGGTGCACATCCGCATCCAGCACAAGCACACGCCGGGCCAGCCCCTCCGCCCGCAGCACCCGCGTGGCCACGGCTACGTCGTTGAACACGCAGAACCCCTCGCCCCGGTCCGGGAACGCGTGGTGGGTCCCGCCGGACAGCGTAGCGGCCACGCCGTCCTCCAGCGCCGCGCGTCCCGCCATGATGGTCGCGCCGACGGACCGACGTGAGCGCTCTACCAGTGCCGACGACCACGGGAACCCGATACGGCGCATGCTCGCCGGCTCGAGCGTTCCGGTCAGCACACCGTCGACGTACTGCGCGTCGTGGACCTGCTGCAACTCGGCAACCGTCGCGGCCGAGGGGACGGCGAGGTCGGCGTCTGCGACCACTCCCACCGCCAGAGCCCGCTCCCGTAACAGCCGATACTTCTCCATCGGGAACCGGTGTCCCTCCGGCAATGACGGATCGAATGCGTCCGAGCAATACACCCGCATCCGTTACGCCCGTGGCATGGGGTTCATCGGAGTGCCGCCGCCAGCGTATCTTGCGGGGCACACGGAACGAACGGTGTTCGCATGACCCGACCGACAGCTTGGGGACTGTGCAGTCTGCTCGCGGTGATCAGCTGCGGGGACCCCACCGCCCAACGGAATCTCATCTTCGTGGACGGCCGCGGCGTTGCGGCCATTGGCGACTCGATGCTGGCCATCACGCGACAGGGTGATGCAGCTATTCTGGTTCGGGAGCGCCGCACCGGCGCGACCTACGCTCGCGGTTCGCAGGCACTCACCAGTCCGCATCAGGTTCAGGAGCATGGGGGACGGTGGTACGTATCGGACACCAGAGGTGGAGAGGACTGGATCGTCGTCTTCGACGCGGATTGGGAGGTCGTGGAGCGGATCCGGACCGACACGCTCGGCGCGACCCCCCACCAGTTTGCCGTCCTTCCGGATGGACGCGTGGTGCTCGAGGGCAACGACGCCCGCCTGTTGGTGATGAGCGCGGACTCGATCGGCACGTTTGCCCGCTTCGAGCCCGCCCAGCGCACCGGCTTCCTGTCGGCCGCCAGCGGTGGCGTCCTCCACGCCGTCCCGGATCGCGACGTCACCCTCTACAACCAGAACGGCAACATCCGGTGGCAACTCCCGTGGCAGTGGGAGGAAGACGCATACATGGCCGACCTGTCGGTCGATGCGCGAGGGCGCATCCATCTCCTGTTTGGGGTGCCTGGCGAGCAGACGTTCGTCTGTTTCAGCCTGTCGACCCCGACCGGGGAGGTCCTGTGGTGGTCGCAGCCGGGCCCAACATCCACGTTCTCCGTCGAGCGGCTGGGCGAAATCCACCCGGACAACGTCGAGAACTGGATCGGCGGGGAGTAGAAGTGGCTCAGTAGGACAGGTCGGCCGAGTCGGCAAACTGCTTCAGCGCAGCCTCCTGCTCGGCGGTCAGCGTTTCCGGAAGTGTGACCGCGACTTCGACGATCTGATCGCCACGGGCATTGTTCTTCTCGATCCCCTGCCCCTTGATGCGGAACTTCCGCCCGGGCTGCGTTCCCGCGGGAATCTTGAGTACGACCTTCCGTCCCTCGAGCGTGCCCACCTTGATGCGGGTACCGAGCATCGCTTGGGCGAGGTTGATCGGCACGGTACAGTGCACGTCCAACCCGTCACGACGGAAGAAGCGATCGGACTCGACCTGAAACGAGACAATCAGATCACCGGTGGGCCCCCCATCGGGACTCCGTTGTCCCTGCCCCTTCAGCCGAACCTTGTGCCCCGCTTCCGTGCCCGGACGCACGGTCACCAGGAGCCGCTTCTGCACCGCAACCTCACCCTGGCCACTGCACTTGCCGCAGGCCTGGCTCGGGATCTTCCCGCGGCCCCGACAGGCGGGACAGGGGCGGGTAACCGCGAAACCGCCCTGGCCGAAGGTCACCGTCCCACGACCCTTGCACTCCCCGCACACTTCGACGCGGGCGCCGGGTGCGGCGCCGTTGCCGCCACACGCTGGGCACGCTTCGGTGACATCCACCGTGATCGGGACCTTGCCGCCAAGTGCTGCGGTGCGGAAGGGCACCTGCGCCTGCACCTCGATCGGTTCGAGACTCGCCGCGCGCTTGGCCTTGCCGAAGATCGAGGAAAAGAGATCACCTAGGCCACCGAACCCCGGAAACCCACCGAAGTCCACGTCCTGGAATCCCTGCGCGCCACCCGCGGGCCGTCCTGCAGGCCGCGGCCCGAACCCGCCACCGGAGCCAAACGCACCGAGCTTTCGCATCGTGTCGTACTTCTTGCGTTGCTCCGCATCACCCAGCACGCCGTACGCGGCCCCGATCTCCTTGAACCGATCCGCGGCGGACGCGTCGTTGGGATTGGCGTCAGGGTGGTACTTCTTGGCGAGTCGGCGATACGCCTTCTTGATCTCGTCTTCCGACGCCTTCGGGGATACCCCCAGTACCCGGTAGTAGTCCTTGACCGGCGGCATCTGCCCCCCTTACGCGGGCGATTCCTCGGAATCGACCGTGACGATGACTCGAGCAGGGCGGAGCAAGACGTTCCCGAGCCGATAACCCGGCTGCACAAGCGTGCCGACGGTGCCGGCCGGCGCTTCGTCGGTCGCCGGCTGCGTCGCCACGGCCTCGTGGTAGTTGGGATCGAATGGCTCGCCGAGGGAACCCACCCGCTCAAACCCGGCCTGCTCGAGTTCCTGCAGGAGCTTGCGCTCTACCATGTGTATGCCCTCGATCACGTCGTGGACGGTCACCTTCCGGGCCTCGAGCGCCGTCACGCGTCCCAGATCGTCGAGGGTTTCCAACAGCTGCCGCGCGAGGTCGGCCTGGGCACGCTCTCGCCACTCGGTGCGCTCCCGAACCGTCCGCTTGCGGAAGTTGTCGAACTCGGCGGCAAGACGGAGATACCGGTCATTCAGGGCCGCGATCTCATCCTCGCCGGCGCCCCGATCGACCGCCCGAGGCGCTGCCGCCTCCACCCGGGCCGACGCATCGGACTCCGCGGCAGCGTCGACCGGATCCGGAGGAACTTCCGCTCCATTCATCCCGTCCTCGGTGCCCTCGGCCTGTTCGTCCGACTGCGACTGCTCATCCCGTTCGTGTCGATCTGCCATGCGTCCTTCCACGTTCTGGTTATGTGCCCGGCACAATGCCAACCCCAATTATACTGCCGGACTCCAGTCTCCGGTCGGTGCACGCTGCGCACACCGGCTCATCGCTCCTCGGCCTCGACCAACCCGCGGAGGAGATCGAGCGCTGCCTGCGCACTACGGCGGCGCACATCATCTCGCCCGCCCGGGAAGATGCGACGCACGACCCGCTGCGCCTTCCCGGCCAGCACCGCGGTCCACACCGTGCCCACGGGCTTCGCATCGGTCCCGCCGCCCGGGCCAGCCACCCCGGTGATGGCGATCGCCGCATGCACGCGAAGTCGGCTCGCGACACCTTCCGCCATGGCTACCGCCACCGCCTCCGACACGGATCCGTTCTCCGCAATCACTCCGGGCGACACACCCAGGGCTTCGACCTTCACAGCATCGGCGTAGGCGACGACACCGCCGAGAAACACGTCGGACGCCCCGGGAACGGCGGTCAGCCGCGCACCAAGCATACCTCCGGTGCACGACTCTGCCACTGCCAGGGTCCAGCCCCGGTGCCGCAGCTCGTCCAGCACCACTGCCGCCAGATCGTCACCATCCTCGCCGTAGCACCGACTCCCCAGCACTGTACGGAGCCCCGCCGCTGCTCGATTCAGCCGGTCCTCGGCCTCAGGGGCGGGCGCGCTTCCCGCCGTCAGGCGGATGTCCACCCCGGCCCTGCTCGGGAGGTAGGCGATGGAGACATCACCCGCCGCTTCCGGCAGAGGGTCCAGGAGATCCGCGAGTGCCGACTCCGCCAACCCCGTCGTCCTCAGAACCCTGGACCGCACCACCCGAACCGTCCCCTGTTCCTGCCGGACGCGGTCGGCGACGAGCGGAACGACCGACGCATCGAGCATGCCCCGCATCTCTGCCGGCACGCCCGGGAGCAGGATCGCGGTGCCACGCTCGCCTTCGAGGAGGATCCCCGGCGCCGTCCCGCGCGGGTTCGGGATCGTGACCGCTCCGCGCGGCACCTCGGCCTGGGTGCGATTGCTGGCAGGCATGGGCCCAGGCCGATACTGCGCAAACCGCGCCTCGAGCGCGCGCAGGAGCGCCTCGTCGATCTCGAGGGGTCTGCCGAAGAGGCGGGCGACCGCCGCACGCGTGCAGTCGTCTCGCGTCGGTCCCAACCCCCCGGTGACAATGACCGTGCCGGAACGGCGCAGGGCACCGGCCACGGCATCGCGGATCGCCCGCTCGTCATCCTGCACCGTGACGTGACGTGCCACACGGGCACCCACTCCCGCCATGGCGCGGGCAATCTCAGCGGCGTTTGTGTCGAGGGTGAATCCGAGAAGGAGTTCGTTCCCTACCGTGACGACCTCAAGGTCCATCGGTTGGTGTCCCGAGCGCTCCCTTGAACAGTGCCCGGTACCGATAGACGTAGACAGCGAGCGAATATGCGGTGAGCACAACCGCGCCCGCCAGCGTCACCGCAACGAACCCACCGTGGAACCGTTCCCATAGCTGGCCCGCCCAGCCGGTGTGCCAACCGTAGGCATCCCGCAGGTCCTTCCACGCAAACCAGAGGATCGTCGCCCCGATGAAGACGTCCTGCACGATCGTCTTCAGCTTGCCGGCCCCGGCAGCGGCGATGACCACGCCCCGTCGCTTGGCCACCTGCCGAAAGACCGTCATGGCCACCTCCCGCCCAATGAGCAGCACCGCGACCCAGAGCGGCAACGAGCCCCACCAGGGGATCTCGTACTGGCTGAGTGGATACCGCGTGATCCAGAAGATGGGGATCAGCGTGGCGACGAGGAGGAGTTTGTCGGCCAGGGGATCCAACAGCTTCCCCAAATCCGTGATCTCACCGCGTTCACGCGCGAGCCGTCCATCGTAGATGTCGCTGATGGCTGCGGCGAGGAAGACGACGAACGCCACGAGCTTCGGGACGTACCCGTTGATGAACGGCAGCAGCGCGATGACCGGTGCGAGCGCAATGCGCGCGATCGTCAGGATGTTGGGCAGGGTCCAGATCACGGAACCCTCAGCTGAGCGATTTGAGCACCAACTTGGCCACGGCCTTCAGCGTCTCGAACACCCCGTCGCCGGTCACGGCGACGGACTCGAACGACGGCGCGCGCTCGATCCAGATCCCCTCTCGCTGCTCAATCAGCATCTCGTCCTTCGCCCACGGATTCGGCATGTCCTTCTGCCGCGCCGGATCCGTCACTTCCCACCCCGGGTTCAGCTGGGCTTGGAGATCCTTGATGGGTGCCGCGTTGGGGAGGTCACGCTTGTTGTACTGGACGATGAACGGGATCTTCGTGAGGTCGTAGCCGTATTCGGCCATGTTGTCGTAGAGGTTCTGCATGGACTCCACATTCGCTTCCATGCGCTCCACCTGGCTGTCGGCCACGAACACCACACCGTCCACGCCCTTCAGGATCAGCTTGCGCGATGCATTGTAGTACACCTGCCCCGGCACGGTGTACAGGTGGAACCGGGTCTTGAATCCCCGCACGGTCCCCAGATCGACCGGCAGGAAGTCGAAGAACAGCGTGCGCTCGGTCTCCGTCGCGAGCGATACCATCTTGCCTCGGGTATCCGGTGAGACCTTGCCAAACACGTGCTCGAGGTTCGTCGTCTTCCCGCCCAACCCCGGACCGTAATACACGATCTTGCAGTTGATCTCGCGGGAGGCGTAGTTGATCATCGACATGATCGATCGTGCCTCCGCTCAGTCCCCGAAGAGTTTGTCGATTTCGTCATCAGCTCCCTCGAGCGGGCCTCCACTCGCATCGGCACCACCGGCCTGACCCGAGCTCGCCCGCTGGAACATCTCCTCAAACACCGCGGTGAGATCCTGCACGGTCTGTTTCACCCGCAGCCGGACCATCCCCACGGTGGTGCGATTGTCAAACAACACGACCAGAATGACCCGGCGTGCCACGTCGGCGAGGTACATCGATTCCTTCTCGCCCTGGTGGAACAGCGATGCGAACTCCGCTTCGCCGATCATGCGGGCCAGCTGGTCGTTCGCGCTGAAGTCGGCCGCCGTGAGCGAGGCAAAGGCGGTCGGATCGAACGATAGCTGCTCCCCCTCCTGCGCGAGCAGCTGTCCCGCCCGATCCACCAGCAGTGCACACCGAGCGTTGCACTCCTTGAGCAGTGACGTCAGATGATCCGAAATCCGATGGTAATCGCTCTCACCGAGCGACCAGGTACCGGCACCAGTCATCCGCTCCTCGACTCAGCCAAGTTTCGCTTCCATGCGACGCAGAATCCGCTCGCCCCGGCGCCTCAGCATCGGGTGACGCTCCCACGCCAAGTAGTCATGCAGCAACCGAACGCCTTCCACTGTCGGATGCCGGCTCAGGTACCCCAGCGCGGACAACCGCCGCAGCGGCCGGGCGCTGAACAGCGCCTGCCGGTGCCGACCGATCGACTGCTGGGCCAGCACGGTCCCGACCACCATCCCGACACCGATGCCCGCCATCCACACCACCACACGCCGGCTCATGCGTCCGTCATCTCCCGGCGGGCTGCGAGCGCCCGCCCCAGCGTCACGCTATCTGCGTACTCGAGGTCCCCTCCGACCGGAAGCCCGAGCGCGATCCGGGTGACGCGAACCCCGGCGCTCTCGACCACCCCCCGAACGTACGTGGCCGTGACCTCTCCCTCCATAGAGGGATTCGTTGCCACGATAACCTCGCGCACCTGCGTACCATTGGCCAGTCGCGCCGCCAAGGGCTCGATCCGAAGATCGTCCGGGCCGATCCCGTCGAGCGGCGAGAGATGGCCACCAAGCACGTGATACAACCCCCGATACTCGCCGGTCCGCTCCACCGCGCCGATGTCGGACGCCTCCTCGACGACGCATACGAGGCTCGGGTCGCGCCGCACATCCGCGCAAATCACGCACGGGTCGGACTCGCCTAGATTGCCGCACTGCGAACACGCGACGGTCCGATCGACCAGTGTTTCCACCGCTCGCGCCAAGCGCCGTGCGGATTCCGCCGGCTGCTTCAAGAGGAAGAAGGTCAGGCGGGTGGCCGTCTTTCTCCCGATCCCGGGGAGTCGGCTCAGCTCGCCGATCAACTCCTCAATCGCCGACATGGTCTACAGCGGGAACTGAAACGGCAGCTGCAGCCCACCGGTGATCTTCTTCAACTCGCTCCGGTAGAGGTCCTCGGCTCTGCGTTGCGCGTCCGCGACGGCCGCGACCACGAGGTCTTCCAACATCTCGACGTCACCGTCGCTCATCGCTGCCGGATCGATCTTGACCTCCCGGATCTGCCCCCGGCCGTCGGCTGTGACCTTCACCATCCCACCGCCGGCGGAGCCGGTCACGCTCTGCTCCGCCAATTCGGTTTGCATCTGCGTCAGCCGGCCCTGCACCTGCTGGCCCATCTGAAAAAGCTGCGAAAAGTCTGCCATTACCTGTTTTTCGGCTGTAAGAAAACAGTGCCCAAAATGTGCAAGCTACCCCGCCCAGAGAGGGGCCGCAAGCGAAAGCTAATCCAAGAGTTCCAGATCCAAAGCGTCCGTCGCCGCATCGAGTGCCGGGTCCTTCTGCCGATACGTCTCCAACCGCTTCTCGCGGTCGGAATCCCCGTTCAGGCGCTTCCGCGGGGTCGCCGGTTCCGTTCCGGCATCCTGCTCCCCGGGCGTCAGGGTAATCGAGACCTTGTGACCGGTAACCGCCGCGATCGCGGAGCTCACGCCCCGCTGGGCCCGCTCCAGACCCTCCACCTGCGCATCGTCCGTTACCGCCAGCCGCACGGTATCTCCATCCACCCCGACCGGGCGAGCGGATTGGAGGAGCTCGCGCAGCAACCGGCGACGCTGACCCACGTGTTTGACGACGGCGGGCCATGCGTCTCGAAGCGCATCCAGCGTCAGCGGCCCGTCGATCTTCGCGGGCGGCGTCTCCTGCCGCATCGGGGTGGCCTCACCGCCCGACTGGCGTGGAGCGGGCCGTTTGTCCGAATCTGGGGGCGGCGCCGACGCCCGCCGCGACGATACCGGCGGCGCGGCTCGCTGACCGCCCCCCCGCCCCAATGCCTCGAGGACGTCCTGCAACTCGACGGTTCGGTCGAGTAGCGTCCACTGCAGGACCAGCATCTCGACCTGCAGCCGAGCGTTGGGGCTTCGACGGATGCTCGTCTCGGTGTCACCGAGCAACTTGAGCATCCGGACGAGGTCGCCCGCTGCGAGGTCGGAGGCGCGCCCGCCCACCGCCTCGCGCAATGCATCGGTCAGCCCCTCGGGCTCACCGCCGAGCTGCGTGATCAGGAGCGCGCGAAGGACCTCACCGGCGCCGCCGACGAACTCCGCCAGATCCACTCCCGCGTCGGCGAGCCGGCTGACAAACGGGAAGACCTCGGCCGTCTGTCGGCCGATGACGAGATCGAGCAACTGGGCGTAGGTCTCGTCATCGATGAGCCCCAACGCGTCGCGGACGCGCGCCGTGGAGATCTGCCCCTCTCCAAACGCAATGGCCTGATCGAGGAGCGACAAGGCATCGCGCATGCCGCCGTGGGCCACCTTCGCCATCAGGAGCAGCGCGTCGGGCTCGACATCGAGCCCCTCCGCCGCTGCAACGTATTCGAGCCGTTCGGTGATCGTGGTCGGCCCCAGCCGACGGAAGTCGAATCGCTGCACCCGGCTCATCACGGGGGCAGCCGTATTCGCGATCTTCTGCGGTTCGGTCGTCGCGAACACGAAGACGACGCGCGGCGGTGGTTCCTCGAGAATCTTGAGGAGTGCATTCCACGCCTCGCGCGTCAGCATGTGCGCTTCGTCGATGATGTAGATCTTGTGACGATCGGCGCCGCTGGCAGCATACGTCGCGCGCTCCCGCAGATCCCGCGCGTCGTCCACGCCGCGGTTGCTGGCGGCATCGATCTCGACCACATCGAGATTGGCCCCACCCGACCAGATCCGCTGGCACGACTCGCACTCGCCGCACGGTTCCCCGGCTTCTCCGTCTTCCGGTGGCCGCTCACAGTTGAGTGCCATCGCGAGGATGCGGGCGGCACTGGTCTTGCCGACCCCGCGGGGGCCGGTCAGGAGGTACGCGTGCGCCACGCGGTCCTTGGCCACCGCACCCCGAAGCCCCGTGGCAACGTGGTTCTGGGCGACGAGATCGGCGAAGCGTCTCGGGCGGTACTTCCGAGCCAGAGCGAGATAGGTCATGGGAACGACAGGTTGAAGAGTGCCCCAGGCACCCCGAGGCGACACGCAGCATCGCTTAGCGCTGCTACCTTCACGGTCCTGACGCGGTTCACGCGCACGCGCCCCTCGGACCTGGGGCACCCGTAACCTAGCCCCGTGCGTTGCGTGCCCCCGTGGCAGGGGAAGCTCCGGAACACCCTGCTCGACCGCACGGCCACTGAGGCTGCGGCGCGCTCCGCTCGACCGGGCCCACGTTCCGGGCATCAGCAGCACGAGCAGCGTGTAGAACTCCAACCGGCCCAAGAGCATGAGGATCGACAGCACCGTCAGGGCCGTCGGCTGCATGTGGCCATAGTTTGCGGCCGGCCCGACCTCAGCGAGGCCTGGGCCGATGCTGGACATCGCGGCCAGGCTCGCCGACAGGGCCGTGATCAGGTCATGCCCCATGGACGCAATGGCCAGCGTTCCCAACCCGTGCGTCACCATGTACATCGCCAGGAAGGCCAGCACGTTGTGCAGCACCTCGGGCCGGATCGGTCGGCCGCCCAGCTTGGTCACCACGACGGCCTGCGGGTGCAGGACCTTGCGTAGCTCCCCGGCCACGTGCTTCAGCACCACCGTGATGCGAACCGTCTTGAAACCGCCCCCGGTCGACCCTCCCATGGCCCCCACGAACATCAGTCCCAACAACAGGACCTGCGCGAAGCTCGGCCAGGCGGCGAAATCCGCAGTGGCGAACCCCGTCGTCGTGTGCACGGCGGCCACGTTGAACACCGCATCCCGGAGTGCCGTCGCCGTCCACATCCCATCGTTGAAACCGCGGAGCAGGAAGATCGCCGCGAACGCGACGGCGAATGATCCCATGTACCACCGCCACTCCTCGTCACCGATCCATGCACGCCACCGGCCGGCAAACAGTCGGTAGTGCAGCGTGAAGTTGGTTCCGGCCATCAACATGAACACGACCGTGACCCACTGGATCGCCGGAGAAAATGCCCCGATCGACGCGGTCCGCGTGGAGAAGCCACCGGTGGCCATGCAGCTCATCGCATGATTGACAGCCTCGAACAGATCCATGCCCAGCGTGAGGTAGATGACCGCGAGACCGACGGTGAGGAGCGCGTAGACCACCCAGAGCAGCCGGGCGGTGGAAGCGATCCTGGGACGCAGTCGATCCGAAGAGATCCCCGGCGCCTCGGCGCGAAACAGCTGCGCGCCACCCATCCCCAACAACGGGAGGATCGCCACGCCAAGGACGATGATTCCCATGCCCCCCAACCAATGCGCGATGCTCCGCCACAGCAGAATGCTCCGCGGCAGGTCCTCGATCACCACGAAGACCGTGGCCCCGGTGGTCGTGAACCCGGACACGGACTCGAAGAATGCTGCGGCTGCGCTCGTCGTGGTGCCGGTGGCAAGGAACGGCACCGCGCCCACGGTGACCACCGCGATCCACCCAATCCCGACGATGGCCACGCCCTCGCGGGGATTGATCGCGACCTGCTCGGGGGTCAGCCGCCAGAGTGCCACGCCAACGGCCATCGTGCCCAGGGCCGTCAGCGCCCACGGGAGGAGGAGGCCCTCGGTCGCTCCCAATGCGCCTGCCGGTACCATCGCCGCCCCGGTCCAAACGACCAGCGCGCCGACGATATGTAGAACCTCGCGCAGGTTCACGACGAGAAGAGCTCGCTGATGCGATCGGCGGCTTCGGGCAGGGTGAAGACGATCACGCTGTCACCCGCTTCGACCCGGTCATCACCCCGTGGGACGCGCACATCCGTACCCCGGACGATCGCCGCAACGACCGCCCCTTCCGGTAACCCGGCCTTTGCCAGGGTGCTCCCCGCGATCGGTGCTCCGGCACCCACCTCGAAGGAGATCGCCTCGGCCTCGCTGCCCTCGAATGTCGCGACCCGCGTGACGTTGCCGCCGCGCACATATCGCAGGATCGCGTTCGCGGCCGATTGCCGCGGGCTCACGGCTGCATCGAGCCCGATGTGCCGGGCGAGGGGGATGTAGTCGCGCTTGTTCACCAGCGTGATCACCTGGCGTGCACCCGCGCGCTTGGCGACGAGCGACGACAAGATGTTGGTCTCGTCCCGATCGGTGAGGGCCACGAATCCGTCCGCGCCCCCT
The DNA here is from genome assembly GCA_039586875.1 of Gemmatimonadota bacterium. Taxonomy (GTDB): domain Bacteria; phylum Gemmatimonadota; class Gemmatimonadetes; order Gemmatimonadales; family GWC2-71-9; genus JAOTVV01. The sequence continues at coordinate 12,411 of JBDHJO010000095.1, forward strand.
ACACCCTCCAGCTCCAACAACTCCACGTCGGTGGCGTCCCCATGCAGAACGAGCACCCGATTCAGTTCTTCCGCCAACTCCTGCGCCCGCTGACGGTCCCCGATCAGCAGGGTGGTCTGCACGTGGTGCTGCTGCAGCAACCGCGACAGGTAGTAGGCCTCGACGCTTCCGCCCGTGATGATGACGCGCCGCACCGCCGACGGCGCATACCCCACGAGCTCGAGGGACCGCGGCACCTCGTCGGCCGTCGCCGCCACGTACAGGTGATCACCCACGCGGACGTCCGTTGCGCCGGTCGGCACAATGGTCTCGCCGTCCCGTTCAATTGCCACCGTGAGGATCGGTCGATCGCCGTACTTCGCGGCGAGATCGATCAGCGTGTGACCGGCAACGGGCGCGTCCTCAGTAACGACCAGCCCGAGCAGCTGAACCGCGCCGCCGGCGAAGACCGCAATATCCGTTGCCGCCGTCGACTGCAGGAGTCGCATCGTCTCGAGCGCGAGCTCGCGCTCGGGGTTGATCAGCACATCCACCCCGAACGCATCGGGCTTGAGGTTGCGCGTGTCGCGGTGGAAGTCGGGGTTCGACACCCGGGCAATCTTGTTGAGGCCGCGTACCGTGCGCGCCCCCATGCACGACACGAGGTTGACCTCGTCGATATTCGTCACGGCGAGCAGCAGGCCCGCGTGGTCGAGCCCCGCCTCCTCGAGCACGGATTGGCTCGTACCGCTGCCCTCGACAACCGCCACGTCGAGGTGGCTGGACACGTATTCGAGTCTGCCCGGATCGACGTCCACGACGACCACGTCGTGCTGCTGCCCGGACAGTCGCTCGGCCACGTGATACCCGACCTCACCCGCTCCAACTACGATGATGTGCATGCGCTCCTCATCGACGACACGAACTCCTATCCGGCAGGTGCAAGCCTACCGCACGGTGTGTGGCATCACGCCCGGGCACGGTTAGGCGAGAACGGTCCCAATGACGTCGGTCGCCCACACGACGTCGTCGGTGGAAACATCCAGATGCGTCACGGCGCGGAGGCGTCGCGGTCCGAACGGCACCACCAGAACACCGGCATCGGCAAGCCGCGCCACCGCGTCATCGGCCGACAGTCCGTCGGCGGTGAGATCCAGCATCACGATGTTCGTGTCCGGTGCGAGCGGCGCCACTCTACTGTGCCCCTGAAGCCGGTCAGCCAGCAAGCGTGCCTTGGCGTGATCGTCACCCAAGCGCTCCACATGGTGCTCCAGCGCGTACAGGCCGGCGGCGCTGAGGATGCCTGACTGCCGCATCGCGCCGCCGAACCGGCGTCGTGCCTCACGCGCCCGACCGATGAACTCCCGATCTCCCACCAAGCAGCTTCCCACGGGACAGCCGAGTCCCTTCGAGAGGGACACCATAACCGACGCCGCCCCTCGCGCAACCCTGGCGGGGGGAGCCTTTTGCGCCACCGCTGCGTGCCACAGCCGTGCCCCGTCGAGGTGCACAGGCACGGCGCGCTCGCGCGCCGTCGCAACGATGGCATCCCACGTCACCACCGGCATCACCTTCCCGCCAGCCACATTGTGGGTGTTCTCGACTGCGACGAGGCTGATCCGAGGCACATGGGGCGATAAGGGCCGCCACGCCTCCTCTACCAGGTCGGCCGTGAGCACGCCGTCGGGCGTCGCAACCGGCCGGATCTGCGCACCCGCCAAGCCGGCGATACCCGCCATTTCATAGTGCACGACATGGGCGTCGGCCTCGACGATCACTTCCGTGCCTCGCTCCGCGTGCAACCAGATCGCCACCTGATTGGCCTGAACCCCGGATGGGAAGAAGAGGGCCGCCGGCATCCCCAGCAGTACAGCGATGCGCTCCTCGAGGCGTCCCGTCGTCGGGTCGCCGTCGAGGACGTCGTCGCCCACATCCGCATCCGCCATCGCCTGGCGCATCGCCGGCCCGGGACGCGTCACCGTGTCGCTTCGCAAATCCACTCGACGTTCAGCTGGCACCGCACACCTCTCCTTGCTGGCTCCCGCACCCGTTCGGACTCACGCCAGGATCGCGCGTTGGTCGCGTTGTCGACGGGCGAGCTCGTATGTCTCCGCGACCTCGCCGCCGAGAAGGAACACGCATGCGGTAGCGTAGACCCAAATCACGAAGAGGAGAAGGGCGATCGCGTTGGCGTTGGAGATCAGGTTGTCGATCGTGGTGAATCGGGCGAGATACACACTGAAGAGCCGTTTCGTGATCTCGAACCCCAGCGACGCCACCGCGGCACCGACGAGTGCCGTGTCTCCCCGCATCGCACGCGTCGGCGCCACCGCATAGATGACGAAGAACAACACCACGCCGAGGACATAGGTCGACAGCGCACCAACGAAGCGGCCGCCCCAAGGGTCGTCCGAGAACCGGACGGTCACGTAGGCGTTGGCCACCACGAGGACCAACGTGACGAGGACGAGAAAGAGATCGACGAGCTTGCCCTGCAGGAACGTGCGGGTCTCCGACGTATCGAAGACCTCATTCAGCGCGGCGCGGGTGCCCGAAAAGAAGCGGGTAGCCAGCACGAGGAAGAGCGGGATGCCGAACACCGATAGTTGTGCGCGGCTCTCGACCACCCCTTGCAGCAAACGTTCCGCCCGATTGATCGGCCCGTCCGCCAGCCCACTTCGAGGCAGGATGCGATCGAGGATGGCGAGGATGTCTCCGACCGCCTCGTCGCCGGTGTGAACGAAGTAGCCGAGGGCCGAGAGCAGGAGCAACGTGAGAGGCAGCGCGGCGACCAATGCATCGAAGGTCATCGCGCTGCCCAGGAAGAGGATCTTGTCGTCGTAGGCGCCCACGAAGACGCGGCGGGCGAACCCCAGGGGGGAGAACGCCCACCCTCGCCGTGACTTCGAGGCCATGGCGGGCTCCAGCTCCTCATCGCGCTGCGCCCGCTTCTCGGCGAGCCGCCGCTCCAGGTCGCCGCGCGCGGAGTGAAGGGCACCCCGGCCGGCTGCCACCGCATCCCGTGCTTCTTCCCGGCGCTCCTGGTACGTCTGCCGAGCCGCGTCCACACCGTCCTCGACCCGCTGCTTCACCCGCTCGTAACCATCCTCGAAGCGCTCCTGCAGCTCCTCAGCGCGTTCCCGCGCCTCATCTCGGAGCTTGCGACCACGATCGCGGAGCTGCTCGCGGGTTTCCTCACCACTCTGCGGCGCTAACAAGAGCGCCGCCCCCGCGCCAATCAGGAGTCCGATGAAGAACCCGCCGATCCCGCCACCCGAACGCTCGATGATGATCACCGGTTTGTCATCGCGACCATGTGTCATACCATGCCTCCTTCCCGCAGCGTCGGCACCGCTCTCACGGCGCGGACAGAAGACCCCGCCGCGGAAAGGATGGCGGGGCCGAAGAGCAACGAGCCGGCTCCAACCGTCGCACCGGTCAACTATCGCTCTAGTTGATTATCTCTGTTGAATTTACCACCAGTTTCGTGGGCCGTCAAAACGGGATGACCAGCCCGTCAAAGGCGGGAGACACCCCGGCCGGCAGCCGCTCCTCGAGAGCCCGGTGCGTGTGGCGATGCGTGAGATGGGTCAGAAAGGTGCGGCGGGCCCCGATCGCGGCTGCCACGTCGATGGCCTCCGGTATGGACAGGTGTGTCGGGTGCTGGCGTTCGAAGAGCGCATTCAGCACCAGCACCTCCACGCCCTGCAGGGCCGCGAGCGCCTCCGTCTCGAGGATCTTTGCATCGGTCACGTAGGCCGCTGCTCCGACCCGATAGCCGAACACGATTGAGCCACCGTGATCCACCTGGATTGGCACCACAGGCACGTCCGCGATGGTGGCGGTGCGATGCGCCTCGAGCGCGGTCGCCGCGAGATTCGGCTTGCTGGTGCCGGGAAGCGGGACGACATCGGCATCGAAGATGTACGCAAACCGCTGCCGCAACGCGGCAATGGTGACCTCCGGGCCGTAGACGGACAGCGACCGGCCGCGCACGGTGAACGCCCGAAGATCGTCGATCCCGGCGACGTGATCGGCGTGGTCGTGCGTGAAACAGACGGCATCGACCGCATCGATGCCCGCGTCGAGGAGTTGCAGCCGGAGCTCGGGCGGCGTGTCGATGAGAATCCGTCGTCCGTCGACCTCGAACACCGCAGCGGTGCGACCGCGCCGATCACGAGGATCGTCGGATCGACACACGGCACAGTCACACCCGATCACGGGAACGCCGAACGACGTCCCCGAGCCGAGGATTCGCAACCGACCGTTCACACGGTCTCGACCTTCAGGAGATTCGTCGTTCCCGGGACGTGGAACGGCACACCGGCCGTGACCGCGATGTTGTCGCCGGGCTCGACGAGCCCGAGTGCCACGAGCCGGTCCCGGGCCTTCCCGAGCATGGTCTCGTACGACGGTGCGTCTTCGATCAGCATCGGCGCCACGCCCCAGACCAGCGCGAGACTCCGCACGGTGGATTCCTCGGGCGAGAGCCCCACGATCGGCATGCTGGGCCGGTTCGCTGCGATCTTGCGCGCCGTGAAACCGCTGGAGGTGAAGCAGACGATGGCCGGAACCTCCAACATCTCGGCGGCCACGGTCGAGGCGTGGGCAATTGCATCGTCCACAGTCGTGGGCTCGCCACTCTCCAGACTCTGCTTCCGTCGCCGCATTCCTCCCGTCGTGATGTGCGCGCCTTCGACCTCGCAGATGATGCGCTCCATCGCGCGGACTGCGGCGACCGGATGCGCACCGATTGCCGTCTCGGCTGAGAGCATCACCGCGTCGGTGCCGTCGAGAATCGCGTTGGCAACGTCCGACGCCTCGGCCCGCGTCGGCCGCGGATTCTGGACCATCGACTCCAGCATCTGGGTCGCCGTGATCACCGGCGTCGCACGGAGATTGGCCTCGGCGATGAGGCGTTTCTGGGTCAGCGGCACCTCCTCGAACGGCAACTCCACACCGAGATCGCCACGCGCCACCATGATCGCATCAGAGACATCGATGACCCGTTCGAGATCCTCGATGGCCGCCGCCTTCTCGATCTTCGCAACCAGTCGAACCGACCGCGGGACCATTGCGCGAACGGACTCGACGTCGCTTGCCGTCCGCACGAAGGAGATACCGATAAAGTCGGCCTGCTTCTCGACGGCGATCCCGATGCTTTCACGGTCGGCGTCGGTGAGCGTCGGCGCGCTGACCTTCGACCCCGGCAGGTTCATGCCCTTGCTGCTCCGCAGCAACCCGCCCTGCTCCACCACGCCGTGCACCCGATCGCCGCGCACCTCGGTCACCTCGATCGCGAGAAGACCGTCATCGAGCAGAATGATGCTCTCGCGCTGCACGTCGTCCGCCAATTGAGCGTACGTCGTCGGGATCTCGTCACCCGTCGCCGTCTCCTCCGGCGCCAGCACCACCGTGGCTCCAACATCGAGCGGAATCGGCTCCGGCAGGGAACCGACGCGAATGCGTGGTCCCTGCAGATCCACCAGTACGCCCACTGTACGCCCCAACTCCTCAGCGACCTGGCGCACGTTGTCGATCCACCTCGACCATTCCGCCGGATCCCCATGCGAGCTGTTGATCCGAACGACGTTGACGCCGGTCGCGACCATTTGCCGCAGTACGGGGAGCGGCGCCGACGCAGGCCCGAGCGTGGCGACGATCTTCGTGCGCCGCATGGTCGTGGATCTGGGCATCCTACCTCTCTCTCTGCGCCAAAGCTGCTTCGAGCTGCGGGAGTCCGATGGCAGCCGTGGTCCGCCACGACAGTCGTGTCTCCGGCGTCAACTCCGTCTCCTCCGGTCCGATCTCAATGACCGGCACACCGCGCCGCACAGCGACCTCCGGTAGCGCGGCAGCGGGGAACACCACGGCAGATGTCCCAACGACGAGCATAGCGTCGCACGCACGCACCAGACTCCAGGCCTGCGACATCGCCGACTCCGGCAGTGTCTCGCCGAACCACACCACGTCGGGCCGGACCATGCTTCCGCACTCCTCGCACCGCGGCGGCTCGACCTCGCCGTCGTCGGGAACCGGTAACTGTGCCAGGACCTCGGAATCGAAGGTGTGACCCCAATCGACGCATCGGAAACGCTGCAGAGAGCCATGCAACTCGACGACGTCACGGCTACCCGCCTGATGGTGAAACCCGTCGACGTTCTGCGTCACGACCGTCAGGTGCGGGAACTGCTCTTCGAGTCGGGCCAAGGCGTGGTGCCCAGCATTCGGTTCTGACGAACGCACCAACTGGAGTCGCCAAAGATACCAACCGAATACCCGACGAGGATGCCGACGGAATGCCGATTCGGTCGCGAGCTCCATGGGATCGTATTCGGACCATAACCCCGTCTGCGCGTCCCGGAACGTCGGCACTCCCGATTCCTCGGACATGCCCGCCCCGGTCAACACCACGAGCGACTCGACGTCACCGAGCAGCTCGGCTGCCTCGTGCGATTCGGGAGGAAGTTGTTGGTCCATCGGCGTCAACATTTCCACATGGGGATCATGACGATGTGTGCACAGGCATGTTGAGATGTGCACATCGTGTTAAAGGGTAATGCTCGACCTTCAGAACGCAATCTCCGCCCCGAGCCGCACGACCCTGGGTGGTCCATAGTAGAAGAGGGGCTGCAGGTAGTCCCGGGCCGCACGCTCGTAGAGGGGGCGCAGCTCCGCTTCGCCGGCAATGGCGCCGTTGCCGTCCAGATCCGCCCACGGGCGGTACCGAGGCGATTCGTAGGGGATCGGGTATGGATTCGCCAGATAAGCCTCATCCGCGAGCGTGCTTACGACCCCGTCGTTCGCCTCGGGCTGGCCGCTGTCGCGCCGAACCGCGACGACGTTCCGAGCATTGGTCGCATTCCGCACATCCAGGAAGAGGCCCAGCTGCAGGCCCCACACCGGGAAATCCCGGCGGATCAAGACATCGAGTGTGAACTCGCTGGAGAGTCGATCGCTATTCGGCAGTCCGATCAGCGAATCGCCGGAACTTGTGGTGCGCGTGAACGGGAGCCCGGATCCCCAGCGTGCCACGAGTGCCCCGTTCCACCCTCCCGCAACGGGCCCCCACGCATTCGGGAGCCGGCCGCGCACCACGGCGGTGACCGCGTGGCGTCGGTCGTAATCCAGCGGAAAGCTCACGTCGGCCGGGAGCACGGTATCTCCCGTTGACGTAATCTGGAGCCGGCGAAACAGGTCACGCGCATTGGTGGCGGTTGCCGTGGCTTCCTGGAGGACATAGGAGACGCGCGCACCGATGTGTCCATCGAATTCTCGTTCGAGTTGCACCTCCAACCCGCGCACGTCACCGAAGTCGCCACTCGCGAAGATGGCGCTGTCGGGATTGAACCCGAGCGGCACCGAGGCAACGAGGCCCTCCAACCGTTTCACATACCCGCCGATCCGCAGGCCGACGAAGGCGGACGGCCGGACCCGGACCTGGAGCTCGTACTGCGTGCTGGTCTCGAACCCGAGATTCGGATTCCCCCGACGGAAGCGCCCGGTCCGCAGCGTATCGTCGAAGGCCGCGTCGACGAGGTACTGGTAGTCCGGTGGTTGCGCGAACCTGCCCCAGCTCGCCACGACCGTTGCCGAGCCCAGGGCGACCGCGGCGGCGAAGCGAGGGCCAAGCGCGATTTGGGTCGTCGGCGGCACCTCGGCCGTGTCGCTCCGCCCCTCGAACGCATCGGCGCGCAGGCCGCCGGTCAGCGTGATATCGCCGGCCCGGTGCTGGAATTCGAGGTAGGCCGCAGCTTGGTAGGGCTTGAAGCTGGACCCGGTGGGATCCGGCACGCTGTCGGCGACGGCACGGTACGACTCCAGGCGAGAGAACGTCTCAACATGTTGGCGTATGTATTCGGCCCCTACTCGAAAGTCGGTGTCCGGTCCTGGCCCTACCAATACGTCGAAACGCGCCCGGCCTTCTCGGAATCTGTTCCACAGCAGTTCGCCTCGCGACGACGCCGTCTGGAAGAACGCCGGGACGCCGTAGGGGGTGTGATCACTCAGTACGGGACGTTCGAAGCCCGGAACCGCCTGAAGGGCTGCCGTCGTATCCAGGCTGCGTGCAACGTCCTCCCCCACGAACGACCACCGACTGAAGGAGAATGCGCCGATCTTGAAGTCCGGCATGGCCACTGGGGCTCGGAGCGCTTCTTTGCCGAAGTAACCGAGACGGAGATCGATGACGAGCGTGGTCGTCGCCTCGGGCGCCGACGCGTGGCGCAGATGGAGCATGCCGAGCCGCCCGGAGAGCCGTTCCCCCGATCCCTCCTCCGGCGCGTACTTGAGCACCGGATCGAAAAGCAGCCGCTGTGCTTCAGAGGCAATGCCGGTCAGCCGAAGTATCTGCCGACTCCCGATCGGGACGGTGACCTTGCCGAGGACATCGTACCGTTCCCCGGCGTTGTGCGGGAGTTCCCAGGGTGCGGCGGCGCGAGGATCGAGCGTGTCCGTCGGGGCCGGGGCATGTACCGGATCGTCGTCGATCCGTGCCTGCGCTTCCCCCGCAACGAAGAACCGAAGGCCCCCGATCACCGGTCCACCCAGCGACAGCGTCATGCGGTCCAGGCCGACATTCCACCCATCCGGGAAGGGTCGATCGGATTCGTAGGTCACGGTGCCGGCGAGTTGGTCCCCGCCGTCCCTCGTCACGGCCGAGACGATTCCCGAGAGCGCTTGCCCGTAGCGCGCTGAGAAGCCGTTGGTCACGAGTGTCGCGTCTTCGATCGCGGCCGTGGGAATGCGGATGCCGAGTTGCCCTGCGGTCGCATCGACTTGGTTCTTGAACCCGAGCCCGTCGAGGACCAGCGCTTCCTGACCGATACGGCCACCGCGGAACGACCCTTCCACGACTCCTGCCTGAATCGCCACCGCTTCCTGCAGCGAGGTGACTGGCAGTGTCCGGAAGTCCTCGGCGGAGATGCGTTGGATTGCCTGCGGCGTTCGGGGATCGAGCAGAGGGTCTGGGCTGGCCTCGACGGCCACGCCGGGGAGGGCGACCGCATCGGCCGAGATCTGGAAATCCACGACCGCCGTGCGACCGGAACCAACGCGCACGCTGTCGCGGCTCACCGGGCGAAAGCCGACCGCTCTGGCCGTCACGACGTATAGGCCGGGGCGGACGTCACGAATGGCGTACCGTCCGTCTCCGTCGGTCGTGGCGCCTCGTGCGCCGTCGCCGATGGTCACCACGACCTCGGCCACCGGCTGGCCGTTGAGCGCATCGACCACGCGCCCGGTCACGAGACCACTGGTTTGCGCCTCGGCCACACCCGACCACACGAGCAGGGCACCCACCCCGAACCACTTGGCGCGCCTCATGGCAACTCGAAGAGCCAGAGGTCACGCGAGGCCGAACGCTCGACCTCCAGGACGACGCGACGCGAATTCGGCACACCGACGACGGCGCGGACCCGGCCAGATACTATGAGGCTGCCGGTGGTGGCACCCGTGATGGGGTCCAGCCACTCGAGCGTCGCGCGCGGGCTTCCGTCCACGGTGCCGTTCGCAACCCCGACCGGCTGCCCGTCCACCACACCGATGGTGGTGACGGCCGCTGCGAACGACCCCACGGCGCTGACGACGCCGGTCGCCGGTTCAAGGAGGCGCAGGTGGTGGGGATCATCGGTGCGGAGGAACCAGATCGCTCCGCCCGGGGCCTCCGCGTGCGTGAACGCGTCATCGGACCCGCCCACCTGCCGGAACGTCCCGACGTCCGGATCGACCGTCGCAAGCGCGAGCGGCACAAACACCGTGTCGACGCCGTCGCTGGTATCCAGGAATTCATGACCGGCAACGAAACGCAGGACCCCGGCGGCGGTCCATTGCAGCTCGCGCACTCCAAGGAGCCGGCGGCCGTCCGGCAGTGTGAACAGGATACTGAGATCGAGCTGTGGATTCTCGATATCGTCCGGATGCGCAACTTGGAGGCGTTGCCCGCCCACGGACCTGGAACCGACCGGGTCCCGGGCTCGGACAAAAGCGATCCGCCCGTCGGGTGCGGGCGCCGGTTGAAGCAGGGCATCCTGCCGGTCGTCAGCAAACGGCCCGCCGATGCACGTGGTCCGGAAGCGGGTACCGCCGCTCAGCGGCACGTACCCGAAGCAGCGATCGCCGTCCGCGCGGTCAGGGTCGAGTGTGGAATAGACGATCGATTCCGGCGTCACCGCCGGCATCTGGTCGGGTCCGACGTTGAACGTGAGCTGGAGAGGGAGGGTCGAACCGGCTGGACCCAGGACGCCGGGCGCGCGTACGGCAAACGGCTCACTGTGCTCACAAGCACTCAGAGCAATGGCAAGCGCGAGAGCGAGCACGGCACGCATCGTTGGCACCGTCCTTTGGCTTGTCAGCCCGGACCGAAGTACGGGCTCGTCACCGTCGCTACACGGTCACCGTCGAGTCGCGCGGGTACGTCGACGTGACGTACTCGTTCAGCAGCTCGATGAACTCCTCCACGATCCGATCGCCCTTCAGCGTCACGTGCAACCGGCCGTCCACATACACGGGCGCCTTGGGTTCCTCGAACGTCCCCGGGAGGGAGATCCCGATGTTTGCATGCTTCGACTCGCCGGGTCCGTTGACGACGCATCCCATGACCGCGACGCGCATGGTCTCCACGCCGGGATGCGCGTCCTTCCACGCGGGCATCTGTGCCTGGAGATACGACTGGATTTGCTCGGCCATCTCCTGGAAGAAGGTCGAGGTCGTGCGGCCGCATCCGGGACAGGCCGTCACCTGCGGCAGGAAGCTGCGCAGTCCCATCGACTGCAGCACCTGCTGCGCGACCGTCACTTCCTCGGTGCGGTCACCGTCCGGTGCCGGTGTGAGCGACACGCGGATCGTGTCACCGATGCCCTCATGCAGGAGGATGGCGAGACCGGCCGCGCTGGCGACGATGCCCTTGGTTCCCATTCCCGCTTCGGTCAAACCGAGGTGCAAGGGGTAATCGGAGAGCGGTGCAAGCTTGCGATAGACACGGACGAGATCCTGTACCTGAGACATCTTGACCGAGAGGATGACTCGGTCATGTCCCAACCCGACCTCCTCGGCAAGCGCTGCCGACCGCATGGCGCTCTCGATCATGGCGTCGAACATGACCTCGTCCGCCGGCAACGGATCGGATCGGCGTGCGTTCTCATCCATCAGTTGCGTCAGGAGCTGTTTGTCGAGTGAGCCCCAGTTCACACCGATGCGCACCGGCTTGTCGTTCGCGATTGCGATCTCGATGATCGTCCGGAAGTTCTCGTCGTGGCGGCCCACCCCCACGTTGCCCGGATTGATGCGGTACTTCGCCAGGGTTCGCGCCAGCTCCGGATACCTCGTGAGGAGCAGATGCCCGTTGTAGTGAAAATCGCCGATGATCGGAACGGTGACGCCCCGATCTTCCAGTTGCGCCACGATGGTGGGCACGGCCTTCGCCGCCGCATCGTTGTTCACGGTGATGCGCACGAGCTCGCTGCCGGCTCCGGCGAGAGCCGCGACCTGCTCGACGGTGCGTTCGACGTCCGCGGTGTCGGTGTTCGTCATCGACTGGACGACCACCGGATGGTCCGACCCGACGGGCACGTCGCCGACGCGCACCGTGACGCTGGGTCTACGCTGGATGAAGGACATGGCTCCCAATATAGGACGGCGGGGGAGGCCCGGCAGCGCCCCGGCCCGAACGATCTCGCCTCTCGACGTGCTTCAACAGGGATTCGCCCAATCGAACTCGAATTCACCCTGACAGGACGGGCACGGCATCTTCGTCGGTTCGCCAGTCGGCAGCTCGACGCGGTATCGACACACCGGGCAGACGGCGTAGCTCAGGGCGAAACCGGCGTCGCTCACGCGCTGCATCCCGGGGTCTCGCTCCTTCCAGACAACCACACTCCAGGACGCCGGTTGGACCTCGCGCAAGTCGACGGCATCTCTCGGTATCGGCACGTTCTTCTTTGCCACATCGACGACCAGGAAGTCGGGCCTGGATCGATTCACCACCGGATACCAGGCACCCCGACGCAAGCCGTGCGTCCCGAGTCGTCTGACGCGTGCCCACAGTTGACTCGCTTGCATGGTTGGACCTCTCGGATTCTAGCGTGACAGGCCGACGGCGATTGCCAGCGGGATGAGGACGTACAGCACCAGGTCTCGGACCAGGTAGAAAGCGACAACGGCCGCGACCAGGCCCCACCCGCGTTTGCGTAGCAGCCCTTTCCAGCCAAGTGCCCTGCGTTCCCGCCACAGCAGGCGTGCGAATGCCCTGAGTCGCGTATTCATCTCGATGACCTGTGCAATCTACTGATTCCGCCGCGGTGGACAAACGGACGGATCGCGTGGTGTGGACGCAAAACGGGGCGCGTCGGATGTCCGTGTCAGCCACACTCGCTGAAGCCGCACACATGGCACTTCATGCAGCCCTCCGCGAACTCAAGCTGCGATCCGCAGTCGGGGCAGGCGCCTGCATGTTGCTCCGCGTTGAGGTTTTCGAACTCGTACAGCGCACCGTCAGGTCCGGTCGAAGCCTTCGGCTTCGCCTGTGCCGCGGCCGGCGCCGAGGCCGCCTCGGCGGTGGCCTCCAACAGGTCCTGCTGGACACCCTGCTTGTCATGCATCCAGCGCTCGATTGCGATGCCGATGGCGTCCGGCACCGACAGCACCTTATGCGGCCCGAGCCCCACGGCGCGGTCGGAGGAGATCATCCGAAGCTGGCGGTGAATCTCCTTGATCGGCACACCCGAGCGGAGCGCGAGCGACACGAGCCGTCCCATCGCTTCGACATCGGCCATGAGGCCACCACCGGCCTTCCCGAGGCTCATGAACATCTCGAACGGCTGGCCGCGGTCGTCTTCCGTGAGGGTTACGTACAGGGTGCCCATCGGCGTCTCGATGCGGCGGGTGGTGCCCCGC
>JBDHJO010000096.1:0-10423 GCA_039586875.1 Gemmatimonadota bacterium
CGCAGCCGTCGGGCATCGCGCAAGCTGGCGTGCCGCTTGTTTCACAGCCTGCGGTTGAGGTGGAAGACGAAGCCGGCAATCCGGTCAATGAAGCTGGTCTCGCCGTCACCGCGCAGATTGCTACCGGGTCGGCCGCGCTCGCGGATGCGGATGGGGCGCCGGTCTCGGTGCTGACGAACGCGTCCGGCTTGGCGGTGTTCGCGACGATGCGCATCGACGGAACGACCGGGCCGCGCACCATCTTCTTCACCTCGCCGGGCGGTCTCGCTTCCACTGAGCCATCAACCACGATACAGGTCGGTCCTGGGCCCGCGGCGGCGTCGCGCACCGAGGCGTCCGTCCCCACCAACGGGACCGCAGGTCAAGTGACGTCCATCCTGATCACCGCCAAGGATCAGTTCGGAAACGCGCTGGTAACCGGCGGCCTGACGACGCTGACCGTTGACGTGACCGGCGCGAACACGATGTCGCCACCCGTCACCGACCAGGGCAACGGCACGTACACAGCGAGCTATGTACCGACGGCGGCCGGCAACGACGTCATTACCATTCGTCTCGACGGTTCGAACATCTCGGGCAGTCCGTTCCCGAGTGCGGTTGCCAACGCATCGGCCAGCACGATCTCGATCAGCGCTGGAGACGCCCAAACGGATACCGTGGGCCAGGTCGTTCCCGTCGCGCCTGCGGTACGCATCGTCGATGACTTCGACAACCCCGTGGCGGGGGTGCCGGTGACGTTCTCGGTGTTCGCCGGCGGTGGACAGGTGACCGGCGCAAGTCAGTCGACGGGACCCGACGGCATCGCGACGCTCGGCAGTTGGACGCTGGGTACGGTCACGGGCACGGACAACAACGTGCTGCGCGCAACGGCGAGCGTGGGTTCGGTGGACTTCACGGCCTCGGCCCTGCCCGACGTGCCCGCGACCGTGATCGAGGTCGACGGCAGCGGGCAGGAGGCACAAGTGGGAACGGCCGTGACGGTCAGCCCGGTCGTCCGCGTGGCGGATCAATACAACAACGACGTCCCGGGCACCGACGTGACGTTCACGGCATCCGGTGATGGCCAGGCGAACGGCGCGCAGACGGCGGTCGTTCCGACCATCGGGGGCGGTACCGCGACGCTCACGACGTGGACCCTCGGGACCACGGCCGCAACGGACAGCGATTCACTGACGGTGACGGTGAACGGCGTGACACCCGTCGTGCTGATTGCCACGGCGACCGCTGCGGGTGCCGCGAATATCGCCGTGCAGAATGGCCAGGGTCAGTTTGCGACGGTTGCCACGGCCGTCCCGAACCCGTTGACGGTGCTCGTCACCGACACATTCGGGAACCCGGTCAACGGCGCCACAGTTACGTGGACGCCGTCACCCGGTGACGGAACGGCAAACGGGTTTGCCTCCATCAGCACTACGAGCGATACGGATGGTATCGCGACGCTGGCCACGTGGACGCTCGGGACCACCGCGGGAGCGCAGACGCTGCAGGCCTCGACGCCGGGCGGCGGCTCCGTGACGTTCAATGCCACTGCGAACGCGGCCGGACCGTCGAGCGTGGTCGTGGTCGCAGGCGACGACCAAGAGGCCGTCGTCGGCACGCTGGTATCCACTAGTCCCACGGTCCGCGTGCTGGACACCTACAGTAATCGGGTGCCGGGAGTCCTTGTCACGTTCGCACCGTCCGGAGACGGCTTGGCCAACGGATTGGCATCGGCATCGGAGACGACCGATACGGAGGGCGAGGCGACGCTCGCGGAGTGGACACTCGGCACGGTAGCCGGTCCGCAGACGCTGACGGCGACGGCGCAAGGTGATGGATCCGTGCAGATCCAGGCGACGGGCCTGGCCGCTGACGCGGTGCGCTTCGATGTCGCAGGCGTTCCGGATCCGGTGAGCGCCGGCACTCCCGCGGACGTGACCGTGACCGCCTTTGATACGTACGACAACGTCGCGAAGGCGTACGCAGGAACCGTGCGCTTTACGTCGAACGACCCGGCAGCGCAGTTACCGAGCGACTACCCGTTCATCGCGGCGGACAGCGGGGTCCGGGTCTTCACGGGCGGCGTGGCGCTGAACACCGTCGGTGAGCGTTCGATCACGGTGACCGACATTGCCGACGGTTCCGTGAACGGCGCTCAGGTGGGCATCACGGTGCAGCCGGCCACGGCCGATACCCTCGTGTTCACGGTTGAACCGACGCACGTGACTGCCGGAAGTCCGATCACACCGGCCATCACAGTCACAGCGCTCGATGCGTCTGGGAACGTGGCTACAGGATTCGGTGGATCGGTTGACCTCGCACTCGGCGGCGGGACCAACGGGGCCGCAATCACGGGTGGTGGTTCGGTCGTCGCGTCAGCCGGCGTGGCCACGTTCGCGAACGTCACCGTCGATAGCGCCGGAGCGGACTACACGCTTGCGGCGACCTCGACGGGCATCAAGCCGGCAACCAGCGCAACCTTCGACGTGCGGCCGGCGGCTGCAACGCGCCTCGTCTTCCAAAACAAGCCCGGGAATACGATAGCCGGTCAGCCGCTGGCGCCGGCGCCGATCGTTCGCGCTCTCGACGCGATCGGCAACGTGGATACGACCTTCACGGGCTCCGTGCAGCTGTCGATTACCACGAACCCCGGCGGCGGGTCGCTTGCGGGGACCACGCTCAAGGCAGCGACGCAAGGCGTGGTCGAGTTCTCGGGTGTGAGTATCGACAAGGTGGGCACCGGCTATCGGTTGGGTGCGTCCTCCGGTGGACTCAGCTCGGGGCAGAGCGGACCGTTTGATATCACCCTCGGCGGTGCTTCCAAACTGGCATTCATCGTTCAACCCATCGATGGCACCGCCGGATCGGCGCTCTCGCCCGCGGTGCAGGTAGCCGTGCAGGACGCTGCCGGAAACATCGTCACCGGCGACAACCTGACCGAGGTCACGATCGCCCTTGGCGCGAATCCGGGCGGTGGCACACTCAGTGGCGCCGCCCCAGCTACCGTGAGTGCCGGTGTTGCGACATTCGCGAATCTCAGCATCGACAAGGCAAGCGCGGGATACACGCTGTCGGCTTCAGTACCCGGCCTCACAGGGGCCACGAGCAATGCATTTGCGATTGCACCGGCCGAGGCAACCACACTCGTCTTCATCGAGCAGCCGACAGACGTGATTGCCGGCGAGGCCATCGCACCGCCCGTGCAGGTGGCCGTCCGGGACGACTTCGACAACACGGTTACGACGTACGGAACCCCCGTCGCGTTGGCGCTCGATGCCAATCCCGGATCGGCCACGCTCCTCGGCGGTGACGGCATCGTTCCCACGAACGGTGTCACGACCTTTGACGGGTTGATCCTGGACAAGACAGCAGCCGGCTACACCCTGCAGGCGTCGTCGGCACTGCTGACGGCGACCAGCCTCGCGTTCACGGTGACGCCATCCGCGCCCGATACACTGGTGATCGTCCAGCAACCGACCAACGTCACGGCGGGCACGAGCATCACGCCGGCGGTCCAGGTAGCGGTGCGCGACTCGCTCGGGAACACGATTACCACGGCGACCACGGCGATCACGGCGGCGATCGGAGCCAATCCGTCGGCCGGGGTGCTGAGCGGGACGCAGACGCGGAATGCGGTTGCCGGTATTGCCACCTTCGACAACCTCGGCATCGACAAGGCGGGGAGCGGGTACACCCTCACGTTCAGCGGCGGCGGGTTGCTCACCACGAGTGATCCCTTCGACGTCTCGGTCGGTGGCGGCACCCGGCTCGTCTTCCTCGAGCAACCCACGACGCGAGCCGCGGGGACCGAGTTCAGCCCGGCGATTCAGGTCGCCGTGCAGGACGCGGCGGGGAATGTGGTGACGACGGCAACCGATGAAATCCGACTCTCCGCCGGCGCCATCGACATCCTCGGGGATACGGCCGTGAACGCCGTCAGCGGCATCGCGACCTTCCCGGGGCTCAGCATTACTCAGGCCGGGACCGGGTACACGATGACCGCGGCGGCCGATGCCCTGACGTCCGCCAGCAGTAATTCGTTCGCGATCACCCCGGCCGCGGCCTCGACCCTGACCTTCACCGCGCAACCGAGTACGGTGGTCGCCGGGGAGGCGATCAGTCCCGCGGTCGTGGTCGCCGTCCGTGACACCTACGGGAATACGGTCACGGGCTTCACGCGGTCGGTGAGCCTTGCCCTCGGGGCCAATCCCGGCTCTGCAACCCTTTCCGGCGGCACGGGCACGACGCCGGTCAACGGACTGGCGACCTTCGCGGGTCTGACCCTCGACAAGGCGGCGACGGGGTACACCCTCGTAGCGACGTCAGACACCCTCGGTACGTTGACGAGCGCTGCGAGTGATCCGTTCGCGGTCGCACCAGCGGCAGTGAGCCAGCTCGGGTTCACGCAGGGGCCGACAGATGTCGTGGCCGGTGAGTTCATCACGCCAGGTGTGACGGTTGCCGCGCAGGACGAGTTCGGGAACACCGTGACCTCGTACGCCACGCCCATCGGGCTGGCGCTGACGAATCCTGAAGGAGCGGTGCTGCAGGGCGGTGGCGCCGTAACACCGACGAGCGGAACGGCGACATTCGACGCCTTGACCGTCGACAAGATCGGCGTTGGCTACACCCTCGACGCAACATCGGATGCCCTGACGGTCACGAGTAGCACGTTCACGGTCACCGCAGCCGCTCCGGCAGAACTCGTCTTCCTGCAGCAGCCGAACGATGCCATCGCCTCGAACGCGATCGCGCCTCCGGTACGGGTGGGCGTGCGCGATACGCTGGGCAATCTGGTTACCACACCGACCACCTCGATCACGGTGGCGATCGGCGCGAACCCCGGGGCGGGGAATCTGACCGGCACGAAGGTCCAGATCACCGTCGGTGGCGTGGCGACGTTCGACAATCTGACGATCAACAAGACTGGGGACGGGTACACGCTCACCGCGGATGGTGGGGGGCTGCCGCAAGTGGAGAGCGATCCGTTCAACGTCGAGGCTGATGCCGGCAACAAACTCGCTTTCACAGTGCAGCCCACCAACACCCTGGTGGGAGCGCCGATCACGCCCGCCATTCAAGTCGAAGTGCAGGACGCCGGTGGCAACCGGGTGAATACCGCCACCACGCAAATCGCCGTGATTCTGGGTGGCGGTGACGCCGGCGCCTCCCTCGGCGGTACCACGACGATATTCGCGGATACCGGTATTGCGATCTTCGACGACCTCACGGTCAATCGCGTCGCGACGGGCTACACTTTGACTGCGGTGCCGTTGTCCGGTGGTGGCCTCGTCTCCGCAACGAGCACCGCGTTTGCCGTGCAACAGGGTGCCACGGCGACGATCATCACGAACGACCTCTCCGGCGCATCCGTGACCGGCCAGGCCGTCCAGGTCTTCTACACGGTCACACCGGTGGCGCCGGCCGCCGGCACGCCCACGGGCAACGTCACCGTCTCAGACGGGACGGACAGCTGTACGGCGACGGTGGCTGCCGGCACCTGTTTCATCACCTTCCGGTCCGCGGGGGCGAAGAACCTCACCGCGACCTATGCCGGAAGCAGCAACTTCACGGGAAGCAGCTCCGCGGGTGTCGCCCACCCGGTGAACGAAGCGACCACGACCACGACCATCACCTCCCGTAACCCAACATCGAGCGTGGTCGGGCAGCCGGTGGTCGTGACATTCTCCCTCGCAGTAGTATCCCCCGGAAGCGGGACCCCGACCGGCACGGTGACCGTGTCCGACGGAACCGATCAGTGCGTCGCGACCCTGCCGGCGACGAGCTGTGAACTGACGCCGAGCACCGCCGGCGGGAAGACGATCACCGCGACGTACAACGGTGATGGCGACTTCGCGACGAGCGCAGATTCGGAAACGCATACTGTATCGAAGGCCAATACGGCAACGACCATCGATGCCGATACACCCGATCCGTCGGTGGTCGGGGAAGTGGTGACGGTTGCGGTCTCCGTCGTCGCGAGCAGTCCCGGCAGCGGTATTCCTGCGGATAGCGTGATCGTGAATGCCTCGACCGGTGAGAGCTGCATGGTGTATCTCACGGGAGGTGCGGGATCCTGCGATATCGCGTTCACGTCCCCCGGCACGCCTACACTCACGGCGTCCTACTTCGGGAACGACGAGTACAACGGGAGCCTGTCATCGGATGCAACGCATGCCGTGAACAAGGCCAATTCGTCGACCTCGATCACCGGTCGCGATCCGACCGCGACGGTGACGGGCGAGCCCGTCACGGTGGACGTCTCGGTCGCGGCGGTGGCCCCCGGCAGTGGGATACCCACAGGACAGGTCACGGTCAGCGACGGCGCGGCCAGCTGCGTGGTCGATCTGTCCGGCGGTACGGGTAGCTGTCTGCTGACGCCCACCACCGCAGGCACCAAGCAACTCACGGCGACGTACGACGGCGACGCCAACTTCAGTTCGAGTTCGTCGGGACAGGTGGCTCACGTCGTGTCCGAGGCGTCCACGGCAACGACCATTACGAACGACATATCGGCTGCTACGGTCGTGGGCCAAGCGTTCACCGTGGCGGTGAGCGTGGCCCCGGTGGCCCCCGGTACGGGAACGCCGACCGGGACCGTCACGGTGAGTGACGGGACGGGCGCCACCTGTCCGGCGACCCTGAGTGGCGGGTCAGGAAGCTGCCAACTCACGCCCACGACCGCCGGGCTGAAGCAGGTGACGGCCACGTATCCGGGAACAGCGAACTTCCTCACCAGCACGTCGGCGCAGAGCCCACACCAGGTGGATCCCGCATCGACGACGACCAGTGTTCTACAGCAGGATTCTGCCACGTCGTTCGTCGGACAGCCCGTCACGTTCGACGTCACGGTCGCAGCGCAGGCTCCGGGTGCGGGAACGCCGATCGGTACCGTCACCCTGACGGTGAGCGACGGGGATGCGGCCACTTGTGATGCACCACTGACGGCGGGCGCCGGAAGCTGCGACCTCACCCTGACCTCGGCGGGAGCCCGTCAGGTCACTGCGACGTATGTCACCGACGACAACTTCGCCGGTAGCGTCGGGCAGGTGGCCCATACTGTGGCTCCCGCGACAACCACGACGACGATCGAGTCGCGAACGCCGACGGCCTCAGTGGTCGGTGAGGCCGTGACGGTTTCGATCAGCGTGGCGACAAACGCACCTGGGGCGGGCACGCCGACGGGCAGCGTTGATATCAGCGACGGCACCGGCGCCAGCTGTACCGTCGCAAGCCTGACCTTGGGCGTGGGCAGTTGTGACCTGACGCCCACCGCGGAGGGCACAAAGACACTCACGGCGACGTACACAGGTTCGATCGACTTCGCCGGGAGTACGTCCGCAGGCGTGAGCCACGTGGTTTCCACATCCCCAACGACGACCAGCATCACGGCACACACTCCCGATCCCTCGGTCGTTGGCCAGGACGTTACCGTTGGTGTGCTGGTCGAACCATCCGGCAGCGGGGGGGGGATCCCGACCGGATCCGTCACCGTGACCGGGGGCGGCGACTCATGCACGGTGGCTACTCTCGACGGATTGGGAGCGGGATCCTGCGTCTTGACGCCGACCGTCGCCGGCAACGCGACGCTGAGCGCCGAGTATGGCGGGGACGGGAATTACGACGTTAGCACGTCGATCGGAGTCAGCCACACCGTCAATGCCGCGAGTACGACGACGATCATCGGTGCGAGGACGCCGTCGAGTTCGGTGGTGGGACAGCCGGTAACCGTGCCGGTGACCGTGAATGCGGATACACCGGGTAGTGGGACGCCAACCGGCACGGTGGACGTGAGCGACGGCGCGGGAGCAACCTGCTCGATCGACCTGGGCACGGAGTCGAGCTGTGACCTCACCCCGATCGCCGCCGGGACGAAGACGCTGACGGCGGACTACTTGGGAGACGGGAACTACGCAAGCAGCCAGGGCACGGCGTCGCATCCAGTGGCTCGAGCAGCAACAACGACGACGATCACCGCTGACGCGCCTGATCCATCGGTGGCAGGTGCGTCATTCCCGGTAGCGTTCGGCGTGGACGTCACGTCACCTGGATCGGGAACCCCCACCGGAGACGTCACCGTATCGGTCGACGTGGGTTCCGAGACGTGCACCGCGGATGCGACCGTTGGGACGTGCGATCTCACGCTCACGGAAGCCAGGGCCTACACACTCACCGCAAGTTATGCTGGTGATGCGAACTTCGAGGCGCGCGTCTCCACCGGCGCGGCCCACGATGTGACCGCGGCCAGTCAGGATCCAGCATCGACGACGGCCTCGGTTCCTGACGGAAGGGCCGGGCTCGCAACTCCGGTGACAATCACTGTGCTGGATGCGTACGGGAACAGGGTCCCGGGCATGGCGGACAGTCTGTCGGTGAGCGTCGGCGGTGCGAATGCAGGAGCGTTGGTGGCGGCCATCACCGAGAATGGTGACACCACGTACGGCACGAGCTACACGCCCCTGGCCGCGGGAACCGACGCCGTGACGATTCAGCTCGTGGTTGGCGGCACGCCAACAGGCATCGCGGCAAGTCCGTACTCGAGCATCGTCAGTGCTGCGGAGGCCAACGAAATCCGCGCCGTGACGACTACGTCACTATCGGGTCTCATCGCCACGCAGGCAACGCCCGCGCCGGTGGTCGAGGTCGTAGACGCGTTCGACAATCCGGTGGCCGGCATTTCAGTGACGTTCACGCAGTCGGCCGGCTCCGTGGGTTCGCCGGTGTTGACCGGCAGTGACGGGCGGGCAACGGCCACGTGGACGTACGGCTCCACTGAAGGTGAACAGACATTACAAGCTGCCGCGTCCGTCCCGACGGGGAGCCCGGTGACCTTCACGGCGACGATCGGTCTGCCGACCGTAACGCTCGATGCGTCACCGCTGAGCGTCGGTGAGACGGGTGGAATGACGACCCTCACAGCCGCGCTCAACGGGGTCGTGGGTGTCCCGGTCACAGTTCAGCTGGCGCACCCTGGCACCGGCACTGCGAGTGCGGGTGACTACACGCTCGCGAATTCGATCCTCATCTCGGCGAACACGCTGTCCGGTACCGCGACCCTGACGGCGGTGGGGGATCTGCTCGACGAGTTGGATGAGACGGTGGTGATCGACATCGACGGCGTCACGAACGGAACGGAGGATGGGTCACAGCAGGTCACGGTAACGATTGCCGACGATGACACTCCTCCACTCGTGGCCTTTGCCGACGCGTTCACCACGACCGCCGACGAGGCCGCTCAGACGGTGAACGTCACGGTGAGCCTGGATGCTGCGAGCGGGCTCCCGGTGTCGGTGCCGTTCAGCGTGACGGGTGGCACGGCCACCGGGAGCGGGACGGACTACACCTTGACCACGGTGAGTCCACTCGTGGTGGCAGCGGGCAACACGAGCGGAACGGTGTCGCTGACGGTAGCAACGGATCTTCTCGACGAAGCCGACGAGACGGTCGAGCTGACGTTGGGGACGCCGACGAATGCGGCGTTGGGGAGCCAGCGGACGCACACCGTGACGATCACCGATGACGACGCGACACCGACCCTGTCGGTCGACGATGTCGCGGTGACGGAGGGGAATACGGGGACCGTGAATGCGGTGTTCACGGTGACGCTGTCGGCGGCGAGTGGGCGGCAGGTGACGGTCGATTACGCAACGGCCGACTCGACGGCGATTACGGCCGATGGAGATTACACGACGCGGGCGGGGACGCTGACGTTCGCACCGGGCGTGACCAGTGATACGGTGCATGTGCCGGTGAGCGGGGATACGCGGGATGAGGTGGACGAGGTTTTCAAGTTCCTGCTGAGCACACCGGTGAATGCGGACACGACGGATGGGCTGGGGATCGGAACGATCACCGACGATGATGCACCCCCGACGGTGGATCTGAGCGTGAGCGCGGCGACGCTGTTGGAAGATGGGACGGATAGTCCGGCGACGGTGACGGCGACGTTGAGTGCGGTGAGTGGGTTGGAGGTGACCGTCCCGCTCACGTTCGGCGGGACGGCGGCGGTCACTGAGGATTACACGCGCACGGGGACATCGATCACGATTCCGGCGGGGAGCACGACGGGGACGATCCAGCTGAGCGCGGTGGATGACAGCGGGACGCCGGTGGCCGAGGGGGATGAGACCATCCAGGTGGGGCTCGGGACGCTGGTGAATGCGGATCCTGGCACCACGACCTCCGTCCAGGTGACGGTCACCGATGATGATGGGGCGGCGGTGACGGTGGAAGACGTGACCGCGCTCGAGGGGACGGGCCTGCTGTTTACAGTGACGCTGGACAATGCGGTGCCGGGCGGGTTCACGGTGGATGTGACGCTTGATGATGTGACGGCCACGGGCGGGCCGGCCGAGCTCATCAGCCCCGAGGATTACGACAACGTGGTGGCCCAGCTGAGTTTCACGGGCACGGCGAGTGAGGCCCAGCAGTTCACCGTCGCGAC
>JBDHJO010000302.1:0-2471 GCA_039586875.1 Gemmatimonadota bacterium
ACGCGCAGGACGTGCCGGACGTGCAGGACGCGGGTCCCATCATCGACCAGGTGCTCGAGGCGTACGGCGGGTCCGACCGGCTGGCCGAGGTCGCCGGCTATCGCCTCGAGGGGGAACTCCAGGCCGTGCGACGCCCGGCCCCTGTTCGCACGGTACGCCAGTTCGCGCGGCCGGGACGACTGCGCGTGCAGCTCGACTACCCCGAGGCACCCGAAACCCGGATGCTGGACGGCATGCGCGGTTGGCGCGACCGCGGCACCGGGCCGCAAACCGTGAACGGCATGTTGCTCACGGCAATGATCCTGCAAGCTGCCCGGGCCGATCTCCCCTGGATCCTCGATGCACACCGCAACGTCGTGCGGGTGGTGGGTCCCGTGGTTCGTGGGGACCGATCACTCGTCGGGCTCGAGATACAGATGGGAACATCCATGCTGTTCCGCGCATACGTCGACACCGATACCCACTACGTCGTCGAGTCGCTGGGCATTCTCATGGCTGGGGGACAGCAGGTGCGCTTCGAAACGCGTTACACCGACTTCCGGTCCGTCGACGGCATCGTCTTCCCATTCGCGGAAGAGAACTACGCCTCGGGCACCCACACCGGATCGACCCGCATCACGAGCGTCGACGTCAATCCTGACGTGGCTCCGGGGACGTTTCAGCCACAGGAGTGATGGAGTCGATCGGCGGTGCCGCCGAATCCGGCAGCGTCGAATCGGCTGTGGCATCCGCCGGCAACACCGTGTCCAGTGACGGCGTGATGGGCGCCGGCCGCGGCGGCTGGGCGGTGGCTGCGGGCACGCACCGCCACGTTGCCGCCTCCGCTGCGTAACCAATGCGGGGCAACACCACCTCGGCGGCGAGTGCCACACCCCAGAACACGATCGCGAGCGACACGATGTGCGCCGCACCAAGTCGTGACCGCCACGATTCCATGGCGCACCATCCGCCGACGATCAACAGCGCAACCACCGCCGCGGCGTACCCCAACAGTCCCCATCCGCAGGTGGCCGCGTAGGGCCACTGCGTGAGCGCTCCACCGAGTACGACGCCTGCAGCGACCTGCGCCCACACGCCGAGCGGGGGGCGGCCTGCGGGAGGCGCGGGCTTCCGCGACGCTGGCGCACCGGCGACCGGGCTGCGGACCGACGGTGGTGCTGCCGGTCGAGCCGATGGCGCCCTCGGTGCCGGCGACTCCGACTCGGCGTGCGGCAACTTCTTCAGCAACGCGTCGATCTCGTCGGCCAGCGGGTCCCGTTTGGGGGTGTTGTCGCCCTTCTTCGCCACCGTGTCACTCACCTGGAGCAGACTGCCGAAAACCTAGAGTCTCGACCTCGTCGCGTCCAATCCCGCCGTGGTCTCACCACCGTCGGGTCGACGATGCCCCGTCGTCGTCACCCGACTATCTTCCGGCGTGCTGATTTGGCGGTGGAGAGCTATGAACAAGGATCATCGGTGAGCACAGACCCATCCAACGCAGGGCATGGCGTGCGACCGCCCGGCGATGTCAACCCGCGACGGGATCCACCGCTCGACTTCCCCAACCGCGCGCTCGGCGAGCTCACGCCGGGCGAGTACGATGCACTCGGCTTCATGGCAGGCCTCGAAGTCCATCAGCAACTGCATACCACGTCCAAGCTGTTCTGCCGGTGTCCGGCAGGTCGATACGTGTCGGCACATGACGCTGAGGTGCTGCGGCACATGCGACCGACCCTCAGCGAACTCGGCGAGTACGACGGCACCGCCCTGATGGAGTTCAAGACCAAGAAGGAGATCGTCTACCGGCTCGAGCGCAGCTCCGTGTGTACCTACGAGATCGACGACACCCCGCCCTTCCCCATGGACGACGAGGCCGTACGGATCGCGATCGAGGTTGCGCTCCTGTTGAACTTGAACCTCGTGTCCGAGCTGCACGTGATGCGGAAGCAGTACCTCGACGGCTCGATCCCCACGGGTTTTCAGCGCACGGCGATGGTAGGGCTCACCGGTACCATCCCGTTCCAGGTCCCCGAACTCGGTGTCGATCGCCCGTTGAGCATCCGGCAGCTCTCACTCGAGGAGGACTCCTGCCGCGAGATCTCGGACGTCGGCCATCGGATCACGTATCGCACCGACCGGCTCGGGATGCCTCTGATCGAAACGGTCACGGAACCGGAGTTCCGCACGCCGCTCGAGCTGCAGGCGGGGGCACGACTGCTTGCCCGGGTGGCGCAGGCAACCCGCAAGGTCCGGCGTGGACCCGGCGCGGCCCGGCAGGACGTCAACGTGTCCGTGGCCGGCGGCCGACGCGTCGAGATCAAGGGCGTGCACTACCACCGGCACTTGCCCCTGCTCGTGCACATCGAGGGTTACCTGCAGCTGAATCTGTTACGTGTGCGAGCGGCGCTCGCGGCGCGCGGATTGGACGACTCAGCATTCGGGATGCCCCCGACCGGCCTACCATGGGAGATCAGAACGCTAGTCGCAGAGGT
>JBDHJO010000303.1:0-2458 GCA_039586875.1 Gemmatimonadota bacterium
GGCTGCGGAATCGTCGTGACCTCATAGTTCGAATCTACCGCCATCAGGGATGTCTGTGCGGTCGCCAAGAGCTCGCCCGACTCCTGATGCTCGATAGCGTAACCGAACGAGACCCGTCGACTCCGCAGGTCACGCACCCAGCACCGCACCCGCAAGGGATCGTCATACCGCGCCGGCTGCCGGAAGCGGACGGAAGCCTCGATCACCGGCAACCGCAGGCCCTGCTCCTCGAGCCCTCGGTAGCTTACCCCGCGCTGCCGCATGTGATCCGTCCGCGCCTGCTCGCACCATACCAAGTAGTTCGAGTGATGCGCGACACCCATCTGATCCGTCTCGGCATATCGCACCCGAAGCTCACTCGCGGTCACACCCTCGTCCGCCACTCGACCTCCTGCGCGTTCAGGGCGCGCAGACCCGGCGTCACTCACGCGCCGTAGGGGATCCACACGTTCTTCACCTGCGTGGCCTGACGCAGGTACTCCGGCCCTTCGCCCTGGACCGGATCGAACCAGTCGCGCCCGTGTCCCGTCCAGGTGCGCTTGAGGTTTCCGGCCGACGCCTGTTCCACCACCGCCGCATCCGCAGCCTCGCCGAAGTGCCACAACCCATCGACATCCAGATGCTCGGCCAGAACGCGACCCAGCACCGACCGATCACCGGTGACCATGTTCACGACTCCGTCCGGCACGTCCGACGCCTGCAGTAGTGAGGCAAACTCGCACGCGGGCACCGGAAACCGTGCACTGGGAACGATCACCACCGTGTTGCCCATGGCTACCAACGGCGCCATCACTGAGACCAGGCCGAGCAACGGTGACGCCTCTGGAGCGACGACCCCCACGACGCCGATGGGTTCGTGCATGGCGATTGTCACACCGCGGAGCGGCACGTCATGTACGGCGCCGTCGTACTTGTCCGCCCAGGCGGCGTAGGTGAACAACCGGGTGACGGTCGCGTCGACCTCGTCCATCGCCCGCTGCTCCGACCACGCTCCCGTCACACGCACATGGCGCAGGTACTCCTCGCGTCGCTGATGGAGGTTCTCCGCCAGATAGTACAGGACCTGTGCCCGTGCATGCCCATTCCACTTCGCCCACCCAGCGGCGGCGTGAGCCGCCTCCACGGCGTTCCGGATGTCCTTTCGATTGCCGTCGGCAACCTGCGCGATCACCGTACCATCCTCGCGTGCAACGGGCCGCGAGTATCCCGAGTCGGGGCGGACCTGCCGACCACCGATGAACTGCTTGTACGTTCTGTCGATCGCGGAAGCGGACGCCACGGCTTCGGACTCGGTGCCTTCCGCTGCAGGTTCAGCCGGTGCAGGCGCCGTGGTTTCCCATGTGGGGCGGAGGTACTCCCACATCCCCTCCCGTCCACCTTCACGTCCGAATCCGGATTCCCGATACCCGCCGAAACCCGACGCCGCATCGAACATGTTCGACGCATTGACCCACACCACGCCGGCCTTGAGACGCGGAGCGATGTCGAGCGCCAGGTTGATGTTTTCAGACCACACGCTTGCCGCAAGCCCATACGGCGTGTTGTTGGCCAAGGCCACCGCTTCGTCGGGCGTGCGGAACGTCATCGCGACAAGGACCGGGCCGAAGATCTCGACCTGCGCGATTGTCGAAGACGGCGACACGTCGGTGCAGAGCGTCGGTGGATAGAAGAACCCTTCCTCCGGACACGCCCAGCTCGGCTGCCAGACGGCCGCTCCTTCCTCGCGACCGCGATCCACGAGGTCGCGGATGCGGTCGAGTTGGACCGGAGCCACGATCGCACCCATGTCCACGGCCTTGTCGAGCGGTGGCCCGATCCGGAGCGTCTCCATCCGAGCCTTGAGCTTGGCGACCAGCGTGTCCGCCACACCCTCTTGGACCAGAAGTCGTGAGCCGGCGCAGCAGACCTGCCCCTGATTGAACCAGATCGCGTCGACCACGCCCTCGACGACGGAATCGAGATCGGCGTCGTCGAAGACGACAAAGGGGCTCTTCCCTCCCAGTTCCAACGTGAGTCGCTTTCCGGTCCCCGCCGTCTCCCGCCGGATATACCGACCGACCTCGGTTGACCCGGTGAAGGCGATCTTCTGCACGTCCGGGTGCGCAACGAGCAACTTGCCCGTCTCCCCGTCACCGGTCACGACGTTCAGCACGCCGGGTGGGAGTCCGGCCTGTGCCGCGATCTCGGCAAACAGCAATGCCGTGAGTGGCGTGTACTCGGCCGGCTTCAGCACGACCGTGTTCCCGGCGGCCAACGCGGGCGCCACCTTCCACGCGAGCATGAGCAGCGGGAAGTTCCAGGGAACGATCTGAGCCACGACGCCCACGGGGGCGTATCCCGGAAACTCCCGGTCGCACAACTGCGCCCAACCCGCGTGGTGGTAGAAGTGGCGTGCGACGAGCGGGATGTCGATGTCACGACTCTCGCGGATCGGCTTGCCGTTGTCGAGCGTTTCGAG
>JBDHJO010000304.1:0-2455 GCA_039586875.1 Gemmatimonadota bacterium
TGGAGGCGGTTCATGTGGTACGTCACGAAGACCTGCTCCCGCGGCTCGCGCGGAATCCGGTAGTTCCAGCTCGCCCAGGCCCGGCTCCGGCGCGGCATGACCGACGTGTCCGTGTGGAGGATCGCCTCGTTCTCCTGGTAGCGGATCGCGCCGAGAACCCGACGTTCGACGTCGCTGGCGTCGCGCAGGAGCCGCAGCGCCTGGTCGCTGTGGACGGCCATCACGACACGGTCGAAGCGCTCGATCTGGCCGTCGCCACTCGCGATCTCGACGCCGCCGGCATGCCGTGCGACCGCGTGAACCGGACAGCTCGTGCGGATGCGCGCGCGGAACGGTGCTACGAGCGCGTCCACGTAGCGTCGCGAGCCTCCCGCGATCACCCGCCACATGACGCGGTCGTGGCGATCGAGCAGGCCGTGGTTGGCGAAGAATCGGATGAAGGTCGCCGCGGGAAAGTGCAGGAACTCTGCGGGCGAGGCGGACCAGATGGCGGCGCCCATCGGGATCACGTAACGCTCGACGAACTCGGGCGAGTAGCCCGCCCCGCACAGGTAGTCGCCGAGGGTCACCTTCTCGTCGCCCGACGCGAGCAGCCGGCGGGACTCCCGGTTGAACCGGAGGACGTCGCGCAGCATCCGGTGGAACGATCGCCGGAAGAGATTGCGCCGCTGGGCGAAGACGGTGTCGAGGTTCGAACTCGCCCACTCGAGGCCGGTGCTCTCGCAGGCCACCCCAAAGCTCATGTCGCTCGGCCGGGTCTCGACGCCGAGCCGGCGCAGCAGGTGCGTGAAGTGGGGGTACGTCCGTTCGTTGTAGACGATGAAGCCCGTGTCGACGGCGTGGCGCTCGCCCTCGAGCTCGACGTCGACGGTGTTCGTGTGGCCGCCGATCCGGTCCGAGGCCTCGAACACCGTGAGATCGTGGCCTTCGTGGAGGAGGCGGGCGCAGACGAGCCCCGAGATTCCGGTCCCGACGATGCCGATCCTCACCGCGATCCCTCCGCGCGGGCCAGGCGGGTGTGCGAGACGAACCACTCGTTGCCATCGCGGTAGCGGAAGAGCTCCGAGCAGCCCAGGAAGAAGAGGCGCCAGCGCTGGAGCTAGAGCCGAGCAGCGTCCGAGCCGTAGGTCTCGACGAGCACCGAGAGTACGGCCTCCCGTCGATCGTCGAGATTGCGCAGCCAGGCCTCACAGGTCCGGTGGTAGTGCATTCCATCGACGCGCCACCGACGCTCGACGGCAAGGTCCCGTGGAAAGTGTGAGAGCAGGTCCTCGGATGGCATCATGCCGCCGCTGAAGAAATGGCGTCCCATCCAGTTGCTCTCTCCCTCCGACTCATAGGGATAGGCGTACTCCCTGTGACAGAAGTGGTGGACGAAGAGCTTGCCGCCGGGCGCGAGCCAGCGCGCGATCCGGCCGAGCAGCAGGCCCTGGTTCCGGACGTGCTCGAACATCTCGATCGAGATCACGCGATCGAAGCGGCGGTCGCTGGCGTCGATGTCGAATTCGTTGATGTCCGCGGTTACGACTTCGACATTCTCGAAGCCTCGCCGCTTGCAGCGCGCGAGGATCGCTTCACGCTGGAGCTTCGAGTTCGAGACGGAGAGCACCCGGCATCGGGGATAGTGCTCGGCGATCCACAGGCTCAGCGACCCCCACCCGCAGCCTAGATCGAGAACGGTCATGCCGTCGTCGAGCTCGGCTCGCTCGCAGGTGAGCGCGAGCATCTTCTCCTCGGCGGTGTTCAGGTCCGTCACTCCCTCCGGCCACCACGCGCTGCTGTACTTTAGGCGGCGCCCGAGGACCTGCTCGAAGAAGCCGGCCGGGACTTCGTAGTGCTGCTCGTTGGCGAGCTCGGGCACCAGAGCGATCGGGCCGGCGCTCAGCGCGTCGATGAACGCCTCGGAACTGCTCGGTGTCAGCTCCCGCAGCCGCCCGGCGAGCATGCGGCGGATGCCGAAGCGGATCACTCGATCGGGCACGAGTCCCGCCTCAGCCAGCGCGATTCCACGCATCTTCCAGCCTCCCTGTTTCCCTGTTTCCTATGAGTCGACCGTGGCTACGCCGGGAAGAAGGCCGGCCACACCACGGCGTCCAGAAACGCCGTCTGGAAGCAGAACGCCAGGCTCCCGGCAACGGCCAGCTTGTGAGCCAGCGAGGGCGGAGACGGCCGCACCGCCACCAGACCCGCCAGCAGCCCGAGCGAGCCGATGCCTACGGCGGCCAGGGTCAGGCGGATGGCCCACCAGAGCCCGTCGCTCGGCGATTCGAGCATCGCGAAGGTCAGCGGCATCCACAGCGCCGATGGAAGCAGGATCAGCGCGTAGAGCGCGTTGAACGTACCCAAGCCGAAACGCCCACCGCCGCTGGTCGCGGGCTTCAGGCGGTACATCAGGAAAAAGGTGAACGCGAAGTAGCCCGCCGCGGCGAGAAACATGTTCACCGTGTAGATGGAG
>JBDHJO010000097.1:0-11333 GCA_039586875.1 Gemmatimonadota bacterium
GGCTTTCTGCATACACGCTTGGTGCTGTGCGGGACTCCGCTCTCGGTCGGCAACGGACCGGCGCGTCTCGCCCGAGGCGCCAACCCGATCGCCGTGTATCGGCTGTTGGCCGGCGTGCTGCACGATGTGGGTGATGCGGAGCAGGCATCGTGGCGACTGTTCAAGGAATTCTCCGCAGCCGAGATCGACGCCGCGCGCGCGGCGCTCACAAGGATGCGGCATCGCTGGGTTGTCGTGCCGAGCGAGCCGGGCAATGCCCTGCAGACACCGTGGCGTACATTTGAGACGTTCCTGCAGGGGCTGCGGAGTCACTACCGCTACAAGATCCGCAAGGCGGCGCGACTGATGCGTGAGGCTGGGGTGACGGTGGACCGCGTTCCACTCGGCGAGGCGTACGATGATCGCGCGCATCGATTGTACGAGGCGGTGGTCGACGCAGCACAGGTGCAACTCGAACGCCTCACGCCGGATTTCTTCGTTGGGTTGGGTCGCGCTGCCGGACCCGCAGCGACGC
Organism: Gemmatimonadota bacterium; assembly: GCA_039586875.1. Classification (GTDB taxonomy): domain Bacteria; phylum Gemmatimonadota; class Gemmatimonadetes; order Gemmatimonadales; family GWC2-71-9; genus JAOTVV01. The sequence continues at coordinate 515 of JBDHJO010000097.1, forward strand.
TGCTTCGCTTCCGTCGCGATGGCGAGTTGGTCGGATGGGTCGCGATGCTACGGGACGGCGACACGCTGTACGACATGTTCCATGGCATCGACTATGCGCAGAACGAATCGCTGGCGCTCTACTTCAACCAACTCGCCGAGGTGTTGCGGTTTGGCGCCGAGTGCGGCGCCCGGCGCATCGTGCTCGGTCAGAGCACGGACACGGCGAAGGCACGGTTCGGCGCCGAGTCGGTTCCCCTCTGGATTGCGGTGGCGCATCGAGCGCGTGTCGTGACCGGGACGATGCGTCGTGCCGAGCGATTGCTGTTCCCGGCGCGAGCGCCGGTCGAGCGGCGGGTCTTTCGCGCTTAACCCCGTTCAGTGTCAATGCGAAACCGGAGCCGTCTGCGCGATGCAGGACGGCTCCGGTCCAAATCGGATGGCGGTCCGATCGGCTGCTACATGCTGCTGTTCCAGATATCGCGGTGAATGAGCCACTTGCCGTCGACCTTCTTCCAGACGGCTACGAAGGGCCCGTGGTCGAGGTGAGAGCCGCTTGCGGCATCGGTGACAAAGCCCCCGAGCTCGATGGCCCAGTCGCCCATGGCCATGACTTCCTTCGTCATCGTCTTGTTCTGTGCGCCGGCAGCCTCTTCGATTGCTGCCTGGAAGGCTTCCATAATGGCTGTCCGGCCCTGGGCGGGCTCACCACCGGGCGCCATCACGATGGCGTCCTCGGTGTAGAGGGCTGCCAGCGCCTTCGCGTCGCCGGCGTTCCACGCCGCGGCCCACGCCTGCGAACCGGCGCGGATGGCCGCGTCGGCGTCCATCGATTCCTGTGCCGATGCGGACGCGGGGAGGGCAAGTAGAGCACAGCAGAGCATGATCTTCAGTGCGCGCATGAGAGGCTCCTTCGAGAGATGGACCGGAGAATGAGGTGGATCTTCGGGTCAGGGTCGCCCGCACGATTGTCGATACAAACGCTCGGGAATCGGTGTTTGTCAACACATCGGTGGGGCGATGCCTACAAGACGTAGGGGATCAGTGCCCGGCGCTCGGCCGGATAGTCCGGAAAGTGCTCGCGGTACCAGGCGTGGTGGCTGAGCGCCCGTGGGGCGAGATTCGCTGCCGTGTAGACGGCGAATGCCAGGCCGGCGGTGGACCATGTCGCAACTGCCCAGCCGATCCACTCGACGATCTCGAAGAGGTAGTTGGGTGTGGAGACCCATCGGAACATACCGCCGTGTGGAATCCGGTACGTGTCGTCCGCGGGAGTGCGCAAACGGCGGAGGACGGCGTCGGCGTGGAGATTTCCGACCCATCCCACGACGAAAAGTGCAGCACCGACCAGGAACCGGGGGTCGGTTATCCACTCTGCTGTGTACTGTCCCAGGTGCCCGATCCAGCGAGCGTTGACGTATGCATTCAGCACGTTGAAGGCGATCGCAAGCGCCGGGATCACGAGCGGCATGCGCCGTGCGGTCCGCATGCGTAATGGAAAGAGGATGGTCCGATTCAGGTAGTGGAGCTGCCACAGGCCGAACAGGATCAGCGGTACCAGCTCGAACCGGTGAGCACCGGTGAGGAAGAATACGGCGAACAAGGCTACGGCCGGCAGCTCCATGACGAACCACCCGAGACGCGATGGGATCGTCGGGCCCCATCCGGGCCGAGTGTGCCGCCCGTACGGTGCCACCACGAACGCGAGCACCAGTGCCGTGATCGGGGCCAGGGCAAGCTCTGTGAGCACGGCCCAGCGGTGGAGTTCGATCTCCGTCACGTCGATCGCGCTTCGGCGGTGTTCGCGCGCGCTGCGTGGTCGATCACGCTACGACCTCCACCCGCTGCGGATCGACCGCCACGGTGACCGCGTCACCGTAGGAGAGGTCGGCGACGCGGTGCGTGATGACCTCGATCACGTTGGATGGTTGGCGGTGGGCCGGCTTCGTCTCGGGATGCGGGTAATAGACCCACCCCTCGAGTGTTTGCCCTCGGCACCCGACGCGGCACCGGACGAAGGAGAAGTCTTCGGCAGGGATACCCTCGAACCACCGGACCTGTGCGAAGTGGTGATCCGGTTGAAGGATACGAACACTGCTCACTTCGAGCGCGACGTTGATCGTCGCACGATGGTAATCGGAGAGATCCAGCCCGCGATCACGGAAGTGCGGGATCTGCAAGCTGAGCGAACCTGCAGGGTAGGGACTATCGTTGGCCTCGCCTGACGCGATCCGGTGTCCCTCGACGACGCGACCCTGAACCTCCAGGTGCAGGTCAGCCCCCTTCGGAGACGGATCGAACGATGTCACGGAGCAGGGCGCCGAGCATGCCGGCGTGCTTCCGTCATGCAACGGGGCATGCCGTTTGATCGATCAGGCACTCGACGTGGTCGTGTAGCCAGAGGAACGTCGCCGGCAACGAGGTGCTCACCGTGCCGGCCAGGAGTTGTGCACAGGTATCCTCCTTGTTGGCGCCTGAAATCAGGAGGAGGATCCGGCGCGCGCGGAGGATGTCCCGCATCCCGAGCGTGAAGCCCCAGGTGGGGACGGAGCCCATGGCCTGCACCATCCCGTGTTGGCGGGTGGAGTCCGCAAGTTGCGCGACATGACAGTGCGGTTGCAGTGCCGGTGCCGGTTCGATGAACCCGAGGTGTCCGTTCACGCCGAGCCCCAGCACGGCGAGATCGATGGGGCCCCGGCGCTCGAGTTCCGCGCGGACACGTGCACATTCCGCGTCACGGTCGGCGGCCGACGATCTGAAGCCGACGTATCGGTCGGCTGCGATACGAAGCGGGTCGAGGAGCTCGCGCCGGAGCTGTGCCGCGCCTGACCCGGCGTCGTCGTCCGCCAGGCCACCCCACTCGTCGAGCATGATCATCCTCAGCTGCGTAAATGCGGTGGGGTCGGACGCCGCTGCTTCAACCAAGAGGCGATAGCATCCGAGCGCCGATCGTCCGGTCGCGGGGCAGAGAAGGAGATCGGGTTGCCGCCGCACCTCGGCCGCAACGATGTCGGCCGTCTCGCGGCTCATAGCATCGTAATCGTCGCAACAGGTGATCTGCATTTCACGTGGCCCCGGATGTGCTGCCGGTGTGTGTATCGACGGGAGTGTGGCGCGTGTACCCCGGCGGTGTCAACTCGCACGGTGGCCACCCCTCGCTTGTCGCGAGCGAGCGTCCGTCCCGACCCTGGCCGTTACTGCTCCAGCCGTCTCAGTGCCTCGAAGAAGTTCTCGATGACGATCAGTTCCGATTCCCGGAGATCCGTCTCTCGCGCGCGGATCATGGCGAACCGCTGGCCGTCTGCCGCGACATCCCATGGGGAATGGTAGATGTCGCTGCTGTACTTCCCGGCGTCGAACAGCACCTGTTGGCGTCCGGTCGGAGGGGTGGCCGCCGGCAGGACCTCGACCGCAACCATCTCATGGTTGCGGTTGCGATAGAAGAGTTCGCTGCCATCGTGAGACCAGGCGGGTTCAATGCCGCCGGCGACCGAGACGAGCCACTTGCCGCGTTCCACATCGGGGAACGGACGGACGTAGACCTCATACGACCCTGTTTCGTCGGAGACGTAGGCGAGCCACTTCCCATCGCGCGACACCGCCGGTGCCGTCTCCTGGAAGCCCGTGACGGCGAGCGGCAGCGGGATGGTATCGCCGTCACGGCGGAGGGCATAGAGATTAGACCCTGCACCACCACCCGCACGGTACACCATCCACTGGCCGTCGGCGGTGTAGAGCGCCTCCTGCAGCAGGTTTCCGTGGCGTAGTAGGCGCTCCGGCGGCGCGCCCCCGTCGGCCCGTTGGGCGAAGATCTCGAGTTGGCCGCTCCGGTCCGACACGAACACGACCTCCCGCGAATCGGGACTCCATTCGGGCCGTCGGTTGAGCCCACCCTCGAAGGTGAGTTTCGACACGGTCCCTCGCGTGAAGTCCCGTATCCAGATACCCTCGGTCCCCGAGTTAATGGTTGCCGCCAGGCGGGTTTGGTCCGGCGACAGGGAGACGTAGACGGCTTCCGTGGTCCAATCGGCGACCATGGGTTCTTCGCGTCCGTCGCGATGGACCCACACGGGTTCCCCCCGCTCCATCTGCCCGGGTCCGGAGCCCTTCACGTACATCAGCGTCCCGTCGTCCGATATGGTCAGATCGAGCGACACATTGCTGCTGCCGAGGAGACCCGACGCGAAGCTGACCGGGTCACCGGTCAGCTCCAGCCGGTCCTGATCGAAGGGCACCGCGAGGAGGTCACCCTGGCCGTTGGCGTAGACGATGTGCCCGGACTTCGCGTAGACCGCGTACACCCCCGGAAGCAGGACCCGATGTGCTCCGGTCCGGGTCTCCGCGACTGCGATCTCGGGATCGCCGGCGGTGGCGCCGTGCCTGATGACGAACAGGACGCCCTTGCCGTTGGGCAGCACGTGCGGGAACGCGTGGTCGTCGCTGACCCCACCCTCGAGCCTGGTGAATGGCTCCCAATCTCCACCGCCTTCGGGAATCCGTTGAATCGGGTCGAGGCCCGGGCCGTCGGCATAGATGTACCCGTCCGACCCCCAGCTGGCGCCCCACCCGCTGACCCTCGAACTCGCGATCGTGCGGCCTGCACCACCCCGAACCGCGACGGCGCGGATTCCCCCACTCGACATGAAACCGACCTCTTTCCCATCCGGCGAAAAGAAGGGTAGGAACCCCCCGTCAGTGCCTGCGAGCGGCTCGGCGCGCAGTTCGTCACGCATGCGCACCCACAGCTGGCTCCGGTTGTTCTGCGCCCCGCCGGCGTAGACGAACCGTGATCCGTCCGGTGCCAGCGCCACCCGGGCGAAGAACCCTTCGGCGAGGCGGCCGGTGTCCGGGAGCAGAATGCTGTAGCGGGCGACCGCGGGTGCCGGCGCCGGTCGCAGCAGCGCCCACGCGGCAACGGCCGTGCTGACCGCGAGCGCTACCGCGAGCCCGATCACCAGCGGATCCCGACGGGCACGTGGCGGCGCGACCCCGGCGGTCGCGCCCATCGTCGGCGTGGTGAATCCCGCGTCGGTCAGTGCGCCACGGAACTCCGCCGCCGACGCAAACCGATCGGCAGGCAGCTTCTCCAGGGCCTTGGCGGTTGCCGCGGCAATGTTGGGCGGCACCGACTTCCGGAGCTCCGTGATCGGGCGTGCCTCGTCCGTCACGATCTTCATGACGATCGCCTGCGCCGTGGCACCGGTGTGCGGCGGCTCGCCGGTCAGCATTTCGAACAGCACGGCCCCGAGCGAGTACACGTCCGACCGGTTCGTCAGGTCCTTGTCCGCGGTCGCCTGTTCGGGGGACATGTAGTGCGGCGTGCCGAGGGAGAGCCCCGTCTCGGTCATCCGCCCGCCCGCCGCGGCACTCACCGCCAGCGCAATGCCGAAATCCGCCACCATGGGCCGGCCGTCGTGCAGCAAAATGTTCTCGGGCTTGATGTCGCGGTGAATCACGCCGTTCCGGTGCGCATAGTCCAACGCGTCGGCAATGTCGGTCGTGATCGTCACGGCCTCGTCGATGCCCAACTGCGTCTCACGATCGAGCTTGTCGCGCAGCGTCTCGCCCTCGATGTACGGCATGACGTAGTACAGGAACGCGTCAGCCTCGCCGGAATCGAAGAGCGGCAGGATGTTCGGATGTTGCAGGCCGGCGGTGGTCTTGATCTCCTGCACGAAGCGCTCAGCGCCAAGCACCGCCGCCAGCTCGGGTTTGAGGACCTTGAGGGCGACCTTGCGGTCGTGCTTCAGATCTTCAGCGAGGAAGACCGTGGCCATGCCCCCTTCGCCGAGTCGGCGTTCGATTCGGTACCGATCGGCGAGGGCGGCCGAGAGCCGGGAGGTGATCTCGGGCATGGTGCAAGATAGGAGTGTCCGGACGGCGCCGCGACCCCTTTGCCAGCGGGTTGCCCTACTCGGCCCTTCGTTAACCTCTATGTCAACGCTTCAGCTTCGTCGGCTCACAGAGCTTCTTCTTGTCCGCACGTACCTGTCCGCACGCCGTGCAGACGTACCGCCCCTTCTTCGGCTTCTTCCACTTCTTCTTTCGCGAACATCCCATACTGATGCGACGCTCCAAGCTGATGCCCACCGGCTACCCAGCTCGGATTGCGGGCCTGCGGTCGGGACTCTTGCCTCGATGCTACGGTGCCCCTCACGTTTGGGGCATGCCAACATACTCGAAAGGCACCGGACGTGGGTAGGCGTAGGCCTGCGGTTCCCCCGCCCCCGGGCCCTCCCCCAAGCCTACACGGTGCGATCCCCATCGCAACGCTCGATCTGCATGGCGAGACGCGGGATGCGGCCGTGCAGAAGCTCCGATGGTTCGTCGAACGCTGGGAACGCCAGCGGCCAGGCGCCGTGCTCGAGATCGTCACCGGCCGGGGAAATCGCTCTGCCGGCGCACCCGTCCTGAAGGCTGCGGTCGAGGACGTCTTGCGGGAGGAACTTGCGGATCGGATCACTCGGTGGGTGGTGCAACCGGGCGGAGGGGCGGTGCTCCTCGAGTTGAAGGGATAACGGCCGAAGTACCCTGCACTCTGCACCCCGCATCCTGCACTCCAACCTGCCCTTGCACCTTGCACGTTGTACCTTGCACCCGATTGAAGCGACGTTACGCTTCAGGAGTTAGCGGCACATTGTCGATCAGCCGCACCCCCTCCACGACGACGGCGCCGAAGCGGCGACCCTCGATTTCCTCCACATAGTCGACCACAAGGTTCATTGCTCCCAGCTCAGCGCGGATTGTCGCCGGGTCTGATCCCTCGCGCAGGACGCGCGCAAACTCAGCGGCGGTGCGACGCCCGTCGGCGGAGAGCCGCCGATTGCGGGAACTCATGGCGAGCCCGTCGGGCTCCCGGACGATCGGGCACGGCACGATCTCGAGGTCGAGGAAGAATGAGCGGGCCATGTTCTCGACGAGCCGGAGCTGCTGGTAGTCCTTCTCGCCGAAGTACGCACGCGTCGGGCGGACGATCGAGAACAGGCGCAGACAGACGGTGAGCACGCCGTCGAAGTGGCCCGGTCGATGGGCGCCACAGAGGACGCGACTGAACTCCGACTCGGTGACGCGATAGCGGTACTCGTCGGGGTAAATGATCTCTCGCGAGGGCAGGAAGGCGTAATCGACACCCGCCTCGCCGAGCATGCGAAGATCCTCGTCTTCGGTTCGCGGGTAGTGCTCGAGATCGGACGCGTCGTTGAACTGCGTTGGGTTGACGAAGATGGAAACCACGGTGTGCGGGTTCTCGTTCAGCGATCGCCGCACCAGCGACAGATGGCCCTCGTGCAGTGCGCCCATCGTCGGAACGAAGCCGACGTCACCGTCGAGCGTTGACCGAACCCTTCGCCACTCCTCGACCGTCCGGACGATCGTGGTCACGAATAGGTTTCGTCGTCGGTCGGGAACTCGCCGGACCGCACGGCGTTGGCGAACGCCGTCGCGGCCTCGTGGAGCAGGTGGGCTCCGGAACGGAAGGCTCGCGCAAATCGCGGCTGGAAGTCCGGGCTGAATCCGGCGAGGTCGTGCAGCACGAGCACCTGCCCGTCGACCTCGGCACCGGCGCCGATTCCGATGGTCGGGATCTGCAACTGCGCAGTCACGCGGGTGGCGAGCGCCGACGGCACGCATTCGAGGACCAGGGCAAAACAGCCGCACGCTTCGAGTGTCTGCGCATCCTCGACCAGACGGGTCGCCGCGTCCGTGCTCCGGCCCTGCACGCGGTAACCACCGAACTGGTGCACCGACTGCGGGGTCATGCCGAGGTGCCCCATCACCGGGACACCGGACTCGACGATGTGCCGGACGATGTCCTCGTGACCAGCGACACCCTCGATCTTCACGGCCTCAGCCCCGGCTCGGAGGAGCGCTTCCACGGCGTCGAGCGCCGGCCCGATGCCGCGCCGCACCGAAAGGAACGGCATGTCGGTGATCACGAACTTGTCCGGCGCACCTCTGGAAACCGCACCCGTGTGCAGCGCCATCATGTCCACGGTGGCAGGGATCGTGGAGTCGTGGCCATGCATCACCATCGCAACACTATCTCCGACGAGAAGTGCGTCGACGTCAGCGGTGTTCAGAACCTTCGCCGACCAGTGGTCGTAGCACGTCGTGACGACGATCCGTCGCTCGCCACCCTTCATCGACCTGAATTCGATCGCGTTCATGACTACTCCTCCGTAAGGTCGGGTGCGAGCGCTCGAACGAATGCGAGGTACACCTCGGCGAACGGGTCCCCGGACAGCGCATCGAGGTTTGCCCGCACCGTCCCTGCGTCACGCCGAGCGATGGGGCCGGTCAGGACGGCATCAGGCGCTACAGTAGCGAGATTGCGGCATGTCTGCTCGAGGTACGCGTGAGCCGCCTCGCGCGGGATTCCCATGTCGTCGAGCATCTCAAAGAACTTGAGCCACAGTGCGGTCGAGGCGTTTCCGGCGAGCACGGCGCCGGCATGGTACCGTGCCTTCGCGGCGCGCGGAATCGTGAAGTGTGGGTTGGGCAGCGTCGGAAACGCCGTATGAAAGCTACGGCCCTCAGCTTCACAGACGAACGGAATGCGTTCGTACGTGTCGCGGTCGTAGAGCTCCGGGCCGAATGTGCTGAGCGGATGCATACCGTCGATGCCTGGTATCGTCACGCTTCCCGAGCAGTGCACGGCAACTCGGCCGTTCAGGAAATCGGCGTGCTGTTCTGCAAACGCCGGCAGCGCTCCATCGCTGATCAGGAGGAGCACGACGGGGGCGTCCTGCAGGGCAACACCGATGTCGGTCTCGTCGTTCCTCGTCCACTGCCGTACCTCGAGGTCGAGAAGCGAGAGATAGCGGTACACGTGCCGAGCAAGGCGGCCGCTGCCCACGATGCCGTAGATGGGGGAGGGGGATGAGCCGCGAGGCTCCACGATCACACCGCCGTCGCAACACCCTCGTGCAGCTCGCGCACGAAGCGATTCTCGGTGTCGACCAGGATCACCTTCGGTTCCAGGGGTTCGTCGGCGAGCTCGAACCCCATGATGATGATCTCCTCGCCAGCTTTCACGCGGTGCGCTGCCGCGCCGTTCATGCCGATCACACCGGAGCCACGCGGGCCGGCGATGGTGTACGTCTCAAGGCGTTCGCCGGTCGTGTTGCTCACGACGAGGACCCGTTCGTTTGGCCAGAGCCCCACGCGGTCCATGAGATCCTGGTCGATCGTGATGCTTCCGACGTACGACACGTCGGCTTCTGTCACGGTCGCCTTGTGGATTTTGGAACGCATCACCCAGCGCATGTCCGCTCCTTTATACCGCACTCACCCGGCCGGCGCAGTTGGCTCACGGCCGGCGGGAAAATAATCGAAATCGAGCCGGGAGCGATGATCGCCGAGGTAACGCGGTTGCCGGAGCTCGGGTTCAATTCTGCATAACCTGTTGCCGCTAAGCGTTTTACATGCTCTCGGAAGTTCGTCGGTCGGCGAGGTGATCCGGCCGTGCCGCAGCTCGCGTCTGCCGGCCCGTTGCGGATGATGGAATCGAGGTGTTGGGCGTTCTTGGGTCAGCACGGTGGTGGGGCCCAGCAATGGTTCCAGTGATCCGTCACCGAAGGGGCCTGGAGCGTGGCAGCGAATACCTAATGCACTAGTCCCTTTGCGTATCCGCGGTAAGAAACGCACTTTGGCAGCATCCCACTCCGAAGCAATCGGGGAGGGCACGTGGAATCCACGAAGGGTCTACAGGCGGCACTCGGTGACCGATACGCCGTCGAGCGCGAGCTCGGCCGCGGCGGCATGGCCGTGGTGTATCTCGCGCGGGACAGGGAGCTCGACCGGGACGTCGCCCTCAAGGTGCTGCATCCGGATCTCGCCGAGATCGCGGCTAAGCTAACCCATCCCCACATCCTGCCGGTGTACGACCGCGGGCGCGCGGGCGACGTTCTCTACTACACGATGCCGTACCTGTCGGGCGAATCGTTGCGGGACCGCCTGCGGCGCGAAAGACAGCTCTCGGTCGAGGACGCACTCCAGATCACCACCGAAGTGGCCGATGCGCTGGGATTCGCCCATAGCCAAGGGATCGTCCATCGGGACGTCAAACCGGAGAACGTCCTGTTTCAAGGTGGGCATGCGGTGGTGGCGGACTTCGGTATTGCGCGGGCGGTGACGGCGGCCGGTGGCGAGCAACTGACGGAGACGGGCCTCGTGGTGGGCACGCCCGCCTACATGAGCCCGGAGCAGGGAGCGGGGAGCGGGGAGCTGGACGGGCGCAGCGATCTGTACAGCCTTGCGTGTGTGCTGTACGAGATGCTGAGCGGAGAAACGCCGTTCACGGGTCCGACCCCGATGGCGATCCTCGCCAAGAAGATGAGCGAGGCCGCACCGCGAGTGTCGGTGGTGCGGGAGACGGTGCCGGCAGTAGTGGAAGCGGCCCTGACGCGGACGCTGGCACGCAGTCCGGTGGATCGGTATGCGACGGCGAGTGAGTTCGCCGCGGCGTTGAGGGGGGAGGTAGTAGCGCGCCCAACACCGGTACGATCGAGCCGGCGCATGTGGTGGCCTGCCGTGGCCGCAGCAGTCGTGGTGCTCGGGGTTGGTGGGGGCGTTGTGGCCCGCCTCGCCTCGTCCGGCGATGCGATGCCGCCGGAGGCGTGGACGATGGCGGTGGCGCCGTTCGCACCTTCGACATCCGACACGGCCCTTGCGCGCCTCGGTCGAGATATGGTCTTGACGGTGAGCGCCAACTTGGACGGCGTCGGTGACCTCCGAGCCGTGGATCCCTTGATGGTGCTCGGCCAGTCGCAGGGTAACGAGGCGTACGATAGGCAACAGGCGGCCGCGATGGCCCGGCGGCTCGGTGCTGGCAGCGTCGTGCA
>JBDHJO010000305.1:0-2713 GCA_039586875.1 Gemmatimonadota bacterium
CGCGTGGACGCACGCGCTCTACGATGTCGGGCTGGCGGTGCTCACGGGGACCTAACGCGCTCCCGGCAGTAGCGATAGGCCACGCCACGCACGGTGCCGAACCGCGCCGACGGGCGTTACGGCGTCTCTGCCGCCCGTGCCGCCACGAGGGAATCCAGAATTGACCGCCACGTTTCGATAGGGTGCACACCCCTCAGCAACCCTCGCTCGATTACGAACGAGGGCGTGCTGGTGATCCCAGATCGCGCGTTGAGCGCGACCTCCTGTTCGATCAGCTGACGGACAGTGCCGTTCTGAAAGCACGCGGCGAGTTCCAGCATGGCGAGGTTGGCGGAGTCCGCAAGCACCAGGAAATACTCACTGGGATCCTCACTGGGATCCTCCAGTGCAGCCCATGTTTCCTGGTGCTGAAACAACAGGTCGTGCACCGGCCAGAACCGATCTTGTGCGGCGGCGCACATCGCGAACTCATGCGCCGCCGGGGCATTGGGGTGGAGGTTCGCCAACGGCATGTTCAGGAAGACGAACCGGATCTTTCCCGTCTCGACGTACTCGCCCATCAGCACCGGGAGGGTCTCTTCCCAGAACACCCTGCAGTAGGGACACTGAAAGTCGCTGATCTCCAGCACGGTGATCGCGGCGTTTTCGTCGCCCTTGATGCGTGCCTCGAGCAGCAGTGACTGAGTGTCCTGCACTGCGGTCGTACCAAGGGGGAACCGTGTCGCGTCAGTGTCGGCCGGTGCGGACGCTGCGGCAACAATGCCGAGGCCGGCGACCGCGATCCCAATGACGAGGACGACACGACGCACGTGTGCAGCGCGACGGAGGAGTGCGCCCATTACACGACCCTAGTGCCGCCACCGCCAGGTTGCGGCTCGGGTTGAGACCGGCAGGCGGACGGGCACCACGCGCGTCGCCGTCACGGGCACGTTCCAGTAGTACTCCATGAACGGGTTGTCGGGGTCTGCCGTACGGCCGACGAGCCACCAGCGTCCGGGTTCGACCTCGAGCACCAGCCCACCGTTCGGGTCGGTCGTGCCTTCGACCACCGTTCGGCCGCTGTGCACGACCGCGGCAGCGGCGACCTCGGGGTAGGCGGCGTACGCCTGGTACTCCCAGGATCTGAGCGAATCCGCCGCGAGCGCTACCCGTCGAGCGAACGCCACCTGGACCCCGTGCACGTCCCGCAGCGCTCGATCCCGTTCCGCGGCCCGCTGTGCGAGTCTGGCGTACAGCTGCCGAAACCGGTCGTAGTCGGCTGCATACCCGGGGTCTGTCCGCTCCCGCTGCATGAGGGAGTCGGAAAGGGCGGCCACGGTGTCACGCAGGGCCAGCCAGGGGCGGTTCACCTCCTGGTACGGATCGGGGTCCGGGCGTTCGTACGCTCGCATCTCGGCTTCGAGCCCGGGAAATGTCGGGGCCGGCTCGGTGGCGAGGCCCGTGAGCGAGTCGAGCAAGAGGTCGGGGTTGAACGGCAACGCGGTCAGCGGCAGGTCCGGGATTGGCTCACCCGACTCCCACGTCGCAGCGACCACGATTCGGGTGTTCTGCTCGCAGGCGCTGGTACCGATCGCACCGGCCACGAGGGCGAGGGCGCCAACTCGTCGCAGCCACACCCCAGGTACACGCACGGATGGGGACGCACCCAACGATGGGTGCCCCCGACCACCGGCATGCCTCAATCGACGATCTTCTTCGGGAAGATGAAGTTCTGCGGGTTGACCGGCTTGCCGTTCACGAGGACTTCGTAGTGAAGGTGCGGGCCGGTGGCAATGCCCGTCCGCCCGACCTCGGCGACCTTCTCCCCTCGCTCCACCTGCTGACCGACCCGGACGACCGTCTTGGAGCAGTGAGCGAAGAACGTCTGGATGCCGTTTCCGTGCTCGATGGTCACGGTCTTGCCGTATCCGGCGATGGTCCGCACGTCCGCCACTCGGCCATTGGCCGGCGCCAGAATCGGCGTACCCATCGGGGCGGAGACGTCAATGCCCGGATGCGGCCGAGGCTCGTTGTAGATGGGGTGGAGCCGGATCCGGGCGTACCCGCTCGTGAACCAGCCAAGCTCCGGTGGGATCGGGGAGATCGACGGCGTGCGCGACAACCGGTCCACATGGTTCTCGAGGCTGTCCGTCGCCTCATCATACGAATGGGCCAACAAGGTAGCCCGCCGAATGTACTCATCCAGATCTGAGCGGAAGCCGAGCGCTGCACGCCCCTCGGGGCTCTCGGAGAGAACCTGATCGTCGGTCGTCCATGCGGCCGGACCACCGACGCCGGCGAGCTGGACATCGGGATCGTTGGGCTCGAGCCCTGCCAGCAACCGCACGAGCCGGTCCCGCTCGGCAATCGCCGCGATGGTGTCACTCAATCCGGCAAGCAGGACCTCCGCTCGGGTCAGTTCCTCGGTGAGCAGGTCGTTCCGCCGCTCGAGCCGGTCGAGCGTCGACAACTCGACGGCCCGATGCGCTGTCGCGGCCACGAAGCCCACGGACACGAAGCACACGACGGCGACCACCGTGGCGACCATCTTGAACGCCGTCAACGACACACTGATCGTGCGCGTCTCGCCCGTACCGGGCGGCACAACGACGACGGTCCATTTTCGAGCGTTCATACCCCGTTCCGTCCTTAACACGGATCAAATGCAAACGAATCCGTACGAGTGCTTCGAGGATACACCTCCCCGTCCCTTCGGGAAGAGGGGAGGGCGGGC
>JBDHJO010000098.1:0-11978 GCA_039586875.1 Gemmatimonadota bacterium
CGACTTCGCGCATCTTGGCACGCGCCTGCTCTTCCTTGGTCACATAATCCGTCCGCGCCTGCGCCAGCGTGCGTTCCGCCTTCTCGTAGGCGATCTCCGCCTGTCGCCGCACAGAGGGGGCTTCGTACACGCTCTGCTCCTTGGCAATCCGCTGCTCCTCCAGCTCGAACTCCATCGTCCGGATCGCCTCACGCGCCTGCGACAACGTGAGCGTTGTATCGAGCATTGCCTGTTCGAAGACGGCCTGGGCCTTTTCGAGTGCCAGCGTCACTTCCGACATCCGCGTGGCGGCCTGGGACCGATCCAGCTCGGCTACCATGTCTCCGGAATCCACCAGCGTGCCTTCCGGCACGATCGTCTCGATCATGAGCTGGTAGATCCGCGCATCGCGTGCGCTTGTGGGGGCGTTGATCTTGACGGATTCGCGAGCGTTCAGTTCACCCGAGGTGGTGACCGTGACGGTGAACTCGCCCCGCTCGACGGGCGCAAGGATCACCGCGTCAGTGGCGCCGGTGTCCCGAACCAGTGCCCACGCGACGGAGAGGACCACCGCCGCTGCCAACGCGATAACGACGCGTCGATTCCGGAGCACAGCCATGAGGCCTCCGGTAAGGGAAGTGATTGCATTGCAATGTTAGCACTTCCTGACCAAGTCGAAAGGGAAACGCGGCCGAAAGGTGACCTTTATCGTCGTAGTTGCCGTGCAATGCGGGCTGGTTCCCCGACTCTTCACTCGACCATTCACCACCAGCCGACGAGGATCGAAGCTCCATCGGCCGGCAGTGGACCGAGACGCACCATGTGGGCCGCCGGCTCTCAGGGCTCGATCCAGAGATGCTCGATATCGTTGAAGATGTCGAAGTCGTTCGCGAGCCCTTGGACGCGGCGATGCGCAGCAAGATACTGGACGAGCGGGTCGAGCGGGTGGAGGTAGGTGATCGGCATGTCCTCGATGAACAGCGTCCACAGTTCCCGCAGGTGGCGATCACTCCGGTCCCGATCGATGGAGTGCCAGGCCGAATCCCGCAGCGCACTCATGGCGGGGTTCCGGTACCCCGTTATGGGGAACCGATTGAACTGCTCGATGTAGTTGAACCGAACGATCGTCGCGTCGAAGTCGGCGTCCCGCATGACGCGCTGCCGGAGTGCCTGCCGGTCGAATGAACTGATGTCGACCTGAATCCCCACACGCCGCAACTGGTCCTGTACGTAGATCGCCTGGGCGGACTCGTCCTCGGTCACGCTCAGGGTGAACCGAAACGCCCTCCCGTCCCGCTCCACCACGCCGTCGCCATTGCTGTCGATCCATCCGGCATCAGCGAGAATCCGTGCGGCCGTGTCCGGCTGGAAGGCGAGCGGGGACGGCACGATTCCCTGCCGATGATGCCGTCGCAGCGTGGGCACATCGAAGACCGGCAGCTCATCAGGGAAATTGAGTACCCGATGGAGTTCGTGCCGGTCGATCGCCATCGTGAGTGCACGACGCACAGCGGCGTCCCGGAACAACGGGTTACGGTGGTTCCACGCGATCGCCGTCGACGGCTGGTAGCGAACGCGGTGGTACACCTGGAACCGTGCATCCGTTTGGAGACGCACAGCGTCCAGGGGCGGCACGGGGCTGATAATGTCCACGTTGTCGCCGAGCAACTCCGTCATCGGATTGCCCCCGTACCGCAGCATCACCCTCGACGTGCGCGGCGGCCGGTCATAGTAGTTCGGGTTGGCCGCAAGCTCCGTCATGGTGTTGGGAACGTGTCGCACGTACCGGTACGGCCCGTTCCCGACCGGTGCAACCCAGAACGGCCAGCTGAAGAGGCTGTCGATGCTCGAGTCCCCGAGCAAATGCTCGGGGACCATGGCGAGCCAGTCGTACGTGAAGATCGTGGCCGACACCGGCTCCGGAAACCGGATGCGCAGCGTGTGGTCGTCGACGACCGCGACGGAATCGAAGAACGGATACTCGTAGAGCACGTCCTCGTTCGTCCACAGATCCAGACTGAACTTGACGTCCCGGGCGGTGACCGGCACCCCGTCATCCCACACGAGGTCGTCCCGGACGTGCACCGTCCACTCGGTGTAGTCGGGGGTGTGCTCCCAGCGATCGAGCAGTCGAGGTTCGTACGCCGGTTCCTCTCCTGCGGTCAGCCCGAGGAACACGAGGAACCACGGCCGGGCGCCGAGCGGGCCGAGCACGCGCTCATCGCCGTCGCGGACGTGAATCCGCAACGGTGTGTCACCGCCGGCGGCGGGACGTTCGCTCCCGGTGCAGTGGAGGGCCGTCAGGGCAGCGACATACACGGTGGCAATGCGATACCACCGACTGCGGGAGCCCGCGTCTGAAATCTGAGGCATGACCCAAGCTAGGGCTTTCCGCACGCGGCCGCGAACGCTTGGGCGCGATCGAGCCCGCGCAGGATGAAGAGAAGCCGGGAGCCACTCGGCTCCCGGCTTCCGGTGAAACCACCTACGGACCGACGCCCGGGAAGATCTCCTAGGGTCCGACCTCCCGCTCCGTCGGGAACGCCGGCGCCGGATAGGATCCAAACGCCTCGACCGTGTACACACTCGCCCATGCATCCGGCGGCATGTCACTCGCCTCGACGTGATTGGACCGTGGCTTGAGTCCGTGCTTGAGATACGCGGCGATCGCCCAGAGATCTTCGTCCGGCATGTGCCGCCAGTACGTCCAGGGCATCCACGGTCCGAGGTACGTCGGCTGCTCCGGGAAATTGCCGTGCCCGGCTGCGGCCCCCGTGATCTCCACGTCGGCCGTTGCCCTGGGGCTCAGACCGTACCGGAGCGCATTGAAGATCTGCTGCTCGGTGTACGTGCCCGTGCCGGTCTCGACGTCCGGCGTGAGGTTGCGCGGGCGAATCATGTAGCACGGAGTCGCTTCCGGATCCTCGAGGCACGCACCGAACGGCAGGGCTTCGTTCGGGTTCGTCATGCCGAGCAGCCATTGCTCCGAATCCGGATTCACGCCGCCACCGTGGCACCCACCGCAGTCGTGGCTGACCACCGCCAACCGCCCACGCAGGACCTGCTCCAAGTCGGCCGTGCCCTCGGCCGGCACGACCTCATTGGCGGTCGGGAACGCCGGCAGCGGGTAGAGGTCGATCTCATCTTCGTAGAATGACGCCCAGAAGTCCGGCGGGCCGTCGCTGTCCTCGACCCGGTTCCTGACCGGCTTCACCCCGTGCTTCAAGTACGCGGCGATCGCCCAGAGCTCCTCGTCGGTTCGGTGACGCCACGCGGCCCACGGCATCGGCGGCGCGAGGTACTTGGGGTTCATGGGGAAGTTGCCTTCACCCGGCGTGGTGGAGGTGATCTCCACGTCGGGCGTCTCCCCGGGGCGCAGACCGTACCGCAGCGAGTTGAAGATCTGCCGCTCGCTGAAGCGCCCCATGCCCGTGACGTTGTCCGGGGTCAGGTTCCGAGCGTACGTCGTGAACTCCGGCCCGGGGAAGATGCCGAGCGGGTTCGCCGGGCCGTACCCCGCGAGCCAGCTGTCGGACGATGGATCAGCGCCCCCGTGACACCCACCGCAGGCACTCTCCATCACCAGTTGACGGCCCCACAGCACCTGCTCCTGGTCGACTTGTGCCTGCATGGATTCGGCGGTCATGACACCTACTGCCACCGCCGCCACCAGGCAGCGCACTGCACCACCTACCCAATTGCCGTTTCCGCTCATGTAACCCCCTGGGCTCACTTGACCTCGAGCACACCCATCATGCCGAAGTCTTCGTGGGTGAGAATGTGACAGTGGTACATCCATTTGCCTGCATAATTCTCGAAGCGCACGACGAAACGCACGGTCTGGTGCTTGGGGACGTTCACCGTGTCCTTCCAGCTCGGGTACGGTTCCGGTACGCCGTCACGCTCGATCACCTGGAATCGAAAGCCGTGCAGATGGAAGGGATGGTCCATGCCGACGAGATTCTCGATCTCCCAGATCTCCGTCGTGCCGAGCTGCGCAGTCGCATCCACGCGGCTCATATCCATCGTCTTGCCGTTGATCATCCCTTGAGACAGCGAGAAGACCTGGGTCGCGGCGACGTCGGTGGTGTCCAGCCAGGCGATCGGGATGAGCGTCGCCGGCAGCTCGATCGGCTCGAGGGGCGCATCGTCCGTGTACTGCACGGCGAGGAGCACCTTCGTGCTGTCCCAGCTCGCGGGACGCGTCTGCGGGATGTAGCGGTTGTACGGCCGGTCTTCGAGGACGGTCCGTTCCCCGGGTGCGCCCGTGCCCCGCACGAGGAGCTCCACCCGCTCGGTGTTCGCGATCACGATCTCATCGGTCTCGATCGGCTGCTCGAAGAGGCCGCCATCGCTCCCGACATGCAGGAACGTGTGCCCCGGAATCGCCAGCTTGTAGACCCGGGCCGCCGACGCATTGATCACGCGCCAGCGCTGCACCTCACCCGCCCGGATCGGGATCGTCGGCATGACCTGCCCGTTGACGAACAGCACGTCGCCTTCGCGCCCGTTTTCGAAATCGATCCGCCCTTGCATCGTGTGCGACTCTGGGAGATCGACGGACCCGTCGGGACCGAACCGATTGTCGTAGAGAACAATCAGCCTCTCCGTCATCGGTGGGAGAGGATCCTCCCGCGAGCGCACGACGAACGAGCCAAACAGGCCCTTGGCCATCTGGTACTGGGTCCGCGCATCCGGATGCGGGTGGTACCAGTAGGTCCCCGCTGTTCCCTCGTGAATCCTGAAGACGTAGTCGACGGTTTCCCCCGGTTCCACCGGATCGAACGGACTTCCGTCCGAACGGAACGGCAGGTGAATGCCGTGCCAGTGGATTGTCGTGGGTTCCGACAGGTCGTTACGGAAGTGCACGATGACGCTGTCGCCTTCATACGCCTCGAGCAGCGGACCCGGCACCTGGCCGTTGAACGCCCACGCGTCGGTCTCGACCCCGGGGACGAGCTCGAGCCGGGCGTCGGCCGCGGTGATGGTGACCTCGACGACACCGGGGGTGTCGGACTCGTTGACGAGCGCGGCGGGCGCCCGGAGCGTGTCACCGAGCTCGCCGCCTGCCGTCGGACTGAGGAACGGCGCAGCGGCCGGTGCGGGGGCTGCTGCACCAAGAACGACGAACATGATCCATGGCATCAACGCGGGCACCTCGCCTGAAGGGGAGGGACTTCAATGCGGGCGGAGAAGTGACAAGATTAGTCCTTTATCCTCGAGGAGCCCAAGCAGCCGTCCCGCTCCACTTGCGCCCGGCAGACGCTCAACGAGGTTAACCGATGCGAACAATCCTCACGGGAACGAGCGGCACGTGACGGCCACCACCCCGCGGCTCCGCCGGGAACTCGGTGTCTTCGGCGCCATGATGATGGGGCTCGGCTCGATCGTCGGGACCGGGATCTTCGTGAGCATCGGAATCGCCGCCGGCATCGCCGGACCGAGCGTGATCCTGGCGATTGCCATCGCGGCGTTCGTCGCCACCTGCAACGCGCTCAGCAGTGCGCAGCTGGCCGCAAGCCACCCCGTGAGCGGCGGCACGTATGAATACGGGTACGAGTATCTGAGCCCTGCGTTCGGCTTCACGGCCGGTTGGATGTTCCTGTGCGCGAAGTCCGCGTCGGCCGCCACAGCCGCGCTCGGGTTCGCCGGGTATCTCCTCCACACCCTTGGGGTGAGCACGGACGTCCTTGTCCCCGCGGCGGTCACGACAACGCTCGTGGTGACGGGGATCGTCCTCAGCGGCATGCGGCGGTCCAACGCCGTGAACGTGACCATCGTATCGATCACGCTCGGTGCCCTCGCCGTGTTCGTGTTCGCGGGGCTCCCGACGGTCCAGGACGCCGGTGCCGAGCACTTCGCACCGTTCTTCGACACTGCCACCGCCGACGTCGGCCCGGTCCGCGGCCTGCTCTACGCCACGGCACTGATGTTCGTGGCGTACACCGGCTACGGGCGGATCGCCACGCTCGGCGAGGAGGTACGTGACCCCACCCGCACCATCCCGCGGGCCATCGTGCTCACGCTCGCCGTCTCGGCCGTGCTCTACATGGCGGTTGGGGGCGTGGCCATCGGTGCTGTTGGTGCCACCGCCCTGGGGCGAGCCACCGAAGGCAATGCCGCGCCGCTCGAAGTGGTGGCCGGCCAGTTCACCCTGCCCGGCGTGCGATGGCTCGTCGCCGTCGGTGCGATGACCGCCATGCTGGGTGTCCTCCTGAACCTCATCCTCGGACTCTCGCGGGTGCTCCTCGCCATGGGGCGGCGACGGGACATGCCCTCGACCGTCGCCCGCCTCGACGCCGCCCAGACCACACCGTACGTGGCCGTCGGGGTCATTGGGGTGCTGGTGGCCGGGCTGGCCGCGACGGGCAGTGTGCGCACGACCTGGACTTTCAGCGCCTTCACCGTCCTCATCTACTACGCCATCACGAACCTCGCCGCGCTCCGTTTACCACTGCAGCACCGCCTGTACCACCGTGGCCTCGCTTGGTGCGGGCTCGGCGCCTGCCTCTTCCTCGCATTCTGGGTGGAGTGGCGCATCTGGGCTGCCGGGCTGAGCCTCATCGGCGCCGGCCTGGTGTGGCAGGCGGCGAGCCGACACCTCACACGACGGGCATGATCGTACCGGTGCCCACCCGGCACCCTGTTCATGTTGATTTCATCAACTCTTCAGACCCACCCAAGCATCATCGCTTCTGCAGCCGAGCGGGAACGCAACTGCGAACCCACGCACGGTACGTTACCCCGGTCCCCGACGGGCGATACGCAGTGAGACACTCGTGCCATGGAGGCGGACCACCGTGCGCATCCTAGTCGTTGAAGACGAAGCACAACTGGCAGAGAACATCGCGCGGGGGCTCCAAGAGAAGGGCCATCCGAGCGATGTCGCGTTGACGCTCGCGGACGCCCGATCGTCACTCGCCGAGCGCGAGTACGACGCCATGGTGCTCGACGTTCGCATGCCGGACGGATCGGGCTTTGCCTTTACGACCGATCTCAGGAATCGGGGCGAGACGGTGCCCATCCTGATCCTCACCGCTCGCGACGGCGTAGAGGATCGCGTGGACGGCCTGAATCGCGGCGCCGATGACTACATGGTGAAGCCGTTCGCCCTCGACGAATTGGAGGCACGGCTTCGTGCGCTGCGGCGCCGACAGCGTGACGTCCAGCCCGGAAGTATCGAGGTGGCGGATCTGTCGATCGATCCCGCAGCCCAGCTCGTGACGCGTGCCGGCAGGCACATCGAGCTGACCTCCACTGAATGTGCCGTTCTGAGCTACCTCGCCGAGCGGGCCGGCCAGGTGTGCGATCGCCATGCGATCGGGGAGCACGTGTGGGGTGAGGGACACGATCCGGACTCGAACATCATCGACGTTTACGTGCTGCGACTCCGCCGGAAGATCGACCTGCCGGGCCTGCCTCCGCTGATTCGCACCGTGCGTGGAGCCGGCTACTCGTTGCGGATTCCCTGAGCCCCAGGGATCCCCGTGCGACATCCGTAGACCATGCCGTTCCGCCCGAGCATTCGGTTCACGCTCGCCGCGACTTTTGTCGCCAGCTTCGCGGCGCTGCTCGCAGCCGGATCCATCGGACTGTACGTGATACTCGACCGCCATCACCGCCATGAGTTCGATGGCCGGTTGATCAGTACGGCGTTCGCCGCCCGTCAGATGTTCGAGATGGAGCGCGTGCAATACGTCGACGCCTCTGCCACGACCAAGCACATCGTCGGCGAGCTCCTCTTCTCCGACCAGAGCCTGGTCGCGTTCGACAGTACCGGCGAGCTCGTGACCTGGAGCCGCCGGGTGCACGGTGCACCCGTGCTCGATGATCTCCAGCCGTTCGAGAGTGAGGAGCCCGTCTCCCTTCAACTGCGCTTGGGACACTTTCGCATTGTTCGCCAGCCCCTGGGAGAGGGCATTGACCTCTACGTGGGCAGGGACCTCGAGCAGCTTCATGATGACTTGGCAGACCTGCGCTGGATCTTCGTACTTGGGCTGCCGATCATCTTGGCGATCGGGGGAACGATTGGCGTCTGGGCGTCCGCCATCGCATTGCGCCCCGTGATCTCACTGGCACGCTCCGCGGAGCGGATCGGGACCGAGATCGCAGCCGGCCGGACAGACTTCGAGCACGTCCCACCGCGACGACCTGCAGATGAAGTCGCCGTGCTTGCGACCGCCCTGAACCAGTTGATCGATCGATTGACGGAAGCGTTGCAGCGAGAACGCGAGCTGTCGGACTCGCAACGGCGGATCCTGGCTGACACGGCGCACGAACTGCGCACGCCGGTCACCATTCTGCAGAGCTCGGCGGAGGTCGCACTGGCCGCGCCACGATCGAACGACGAGTACCGCTCAAGCCTGGAGTCGATCGCCGCGGAGGCCCAGGCCCTCGGCATGCTCGTGAACGACTTGCTCCTCCTCACACGACGGGATGCCCAAGGTCCGCTCCACATGCCGGAGCCCTTGTACCTGGACGACGTCGTCAGTGGCTGCCTCCACCGAATCCATGCGTTGCCGGCGGCGGACGGGCGCCAGATTCGGATCGGCGCGCTGGAGGCGGCTCCCGCCCATGCCGATCCGTCGCTCATCGAACGCGCCGTGGTGGCTCTCGTGCACAACGCGCTCGTGCATGCTCCCGAATCACCCGTCGAGCTGAGCACCGGCACCTCACAGGCCAACGGCTGGATGGAGTCGTGGGTATCCGTGCGCGATTGGGGACCGGGTATCCCACCGGAAGCACACCGGGAGATCTTTCAGCGGTTCGCTCGTCTGGATCCGCGTTCTCCAGGGACCGGTCTGGGACTGTCGATCGTTCAGCTCATTGCGGACACAAGCGGTGGGCGCCTGGAGCTCGAGAGCGCGCCCGGTGAAGGCGCAACCTTCACGCTGTTCGTACCGTCTTCGCTGGGTTGACGCCACTCGAATCCGCACGTGGCCGGGACCGACGCTACGTCGCGGTGCCGTCCTCCCGCCCCATCCCCATCTGCAACCCGAGCGTCATGACGACGATCGCAACGATCTGCACCAGGTGAAACACGCCGTTGTGATCGAACGGCACGAGGAAGGTGAACGACACCGCGCCCGTGGCCTGAATCGCCGCGGCCACGATGTTGAGCACGATGCCGGTGGCGATCACGCCGGCGCCCGGCAGGCGCCGCTGCCACGCCAGGACGACGTACATGCCGAGTGCCGCGATCATCGCCACCGCTTCGTAGAGCACGAAGACCAGGAAGGCACCCGACATCGCCTGGGTAACCAGGAAGAAGGCGACGCCGACAGCCACCATCGGTACCAGCGCTGACCTTCCGGCTCGCTCTCCCCGGAAATCGTGCACGGCTCCCACAACGAACAGGGCGACGACCAGGCCCAGCGAGAGAAACAGCGGCCGCCACAACCATGCGCGGATCGCGTCCGTGAGATCCAGGCCGTGTGCGATCGCACCGAAGACCGCCGCGGCCGTCAGGAACCCGAACACCCAGCTCCAGAGGTCGACGCGGCGCCGGGACGCGGCACGATGCCGCCGGAGGATCGCCATGCACGCGACCGACACGACGGCGATGGCGCCGTCGGTGGCCGCGGTCGTGAGTTCGGTGATCTCCGGATTGAGCATGGCCGGCGTCTCCTGGTTGGCTTCGTGCGCGGCACAAGGTTGCGCTGGGCGTGACGTTTTCGCCAGCCGGCCCTTGTGGCGAGCCGCGTTCGGCGACAGAATCATGCTTCACCTTCCGACCCGTGGAGCCTCACATGAAACCGCTGGCCACCGCCGCACTGGCATTGGCGTTTGCCGTTCCGCTGTCAGCGCAAGAAGCCGCCGAAGGTATGGCCGTCGAGCCGAGCAGCAAGGTGCAGTTCCCCGCGGAACTGGCCGTGCCCGGCACCGACATGATGCACCAGCTCACCGGCATGGGCCTCCGAACGAAGACTTTTCTCAAGGTCAAGGTGTACGCGTTCGGCCTTTACGTGGACCCCGCCGGTGCGCGTGCCGCGCTGGCCGATTGGCAAGGAAAGACCGCCAAGGAACTCGAAAAGGACGACTCGCTCTACGACCGAATCCTGGCGCAAGATTTCGACATGACTCTCCGGCTCGTGATGACGCGGGATGTGGGCGGCGAGGACATGGCCGAGGCGTTCGACGGCGCGCTCCGCCCGCGCGTGCAGACCGCCGCTGCGGAGATGCAGATGCCGGGAGGCGAGGAAGCACTGGACGTCTTCCGCGGGTTTTTCGATGTCGAGGAAATGACGAAGGAATCGGAGATCGTGTTCTCCTGCGCGGCCGACGGGACATTGCGCACGGCGGTGCGCGGAGCAGTCCAGGACCAGATCGGCTCTCCCGCGCTGTGCTGGGCGCTCTTCGATGTCTACCTCGGTGAGAAGCCCATTTCCGGTGACGGAAAGAAGAAGGTCGTGCACGGTATTCCGGACCTCCTTGGAGCGATGTAACGGGGCTTGTCTTCACGCCGGGCGCAGGTGACATTGTTCGGGCGATCGAGGGGCATGGGTCGGGTGGTCGCCCGCACCGTCCCGCCCCGTTGACCGTTCCGATACGGGAGAGGTGGCCGAGAGGCTGAAGGCGGCGGTTTGCTAAACCGTTATAGGGTTAATCGCCCTATCGGGGGTTCGAATCCCCCCCTCTCCGTCCGGGCGCGCTCGCGTCTGATCTGTCGCTGGTCGGCAGCCGGGGACACGTGTCCGTGTCTCCGGCTGCTTCGTTTCTCGTGTCAACCTGAGCCATCGTGATCCCATGACGCAGGTCCCCATTCGTGTTCGCTTCGCCCCTTCCCCCACTGGGTACCTGCACGTCGGTGGCGCCCGCACCGCACTCTTCAACTGGCTCTTTGCACGGAAGCACGGCGGTGCCTTCCTGCTTCGGATCGAGGATACGGACAAGGCGCGCTCGTCCGAGGAGCACGTCCGCGTGATTCTCGACGGGTTGACGTGGCTCGGCCTGGATGTCGACGAAGAGATCGTCTTTCAGGGCGCCGGGCTCGAGCGGCATCAGGCGGTGGCCGACCAACTGCTTGCCGACGGGAAGGCCTACGAAGAGGACGGCGCGATCCGCTTCCGCATGCCCGACGACGAGATCGCCTGGGACGACGCCGTCTACGAACACATCAGCTTCCACGGACGGGACATCAAGGACTGGGTGATTCTGCGCTCCGACCGAACACCCCAAAGCAGATTGCGGTCTATCGCGCACTGGGCCACGAACCGCCCGTGTTCGCACACCTCCCGATGATCCACGGCCCCGACGGCAAGAAACTCTCGAAGCGCCACGGTGCCACGGCGGTCGGCGACTACCAGCATGAAGGCATCCTGCCCGGCGCCATGCGGAACTTCCTCGCCCTCCTCGGCTGGAACCCCGGGGACGAGCGCGAGATCTTCTTCACCGCGAACGAGCTGATCGACGCCTTCTCGCTCGAGCGCGTGCTGAAGAAGGCGGCCGTGTTCGACCTGACCAAGCTCGAGTGGTTGAACGGGCAGCACATCAGTCGGACCGATCCAACGGCGCTGTTTCCGCTCATCGAGGACGATCTCCGACGACTCGGCCTGGACCTGGATGCGATCGGGCAGGACCGACTGCTGGAGTCGGTCGCGGTACAGAGCGAGCGCGCGCGCACGACGCACGACCTCGCAGAACGCGTGGGCGTGCGGTTCGACCGATCCCTGATCACCCGCGACGCCAAGGCCGACAAGCTTCTTGCCAAGGATCTCCCGGGGTTCCGCGACGCCCTCGCGGCTGCGATCGCGTGCCTCCAGGACCTGCCCGACGATGCCTGGGCAGTTGAGTCTCTGGAGATTGCGCTTCGGGACCTGGCGGACCAGCGCGGCGTGAAGCCCGGTGCGGTCTTTCAACCCGTACGCGTTGGGATCACGGGGCAAACGGTGTCGGAACCGGTGAACGTCTTGCTGGTGGCCGTCGGTCGAGAGGAGTCGCTCGCTCGACTGCGAGCCGCCCTGGAGTGGGAGCCGGAGCCCCCGTCGGACAACTGACGG
>JBDHJO010000306.1:0-3982 GCA_039586875.1 Gemmatimonadota bacterium
CATGCCGGCGACGGCGGGCTCTTCGGCACTGAAGACGACGACGTCCTCGAGCCGGCTGCGCGTGAGCTGGATGCCGCAGGACCGTTGCCGGCGGATACCGTGTTCGTGCGCGGGCTGCGAGGCGAGTTCGACGCGGTCTTGGTCCCGTATCACGACGTCGGGATGACGGCCGTCAAGGTCGCAGGCTTCGGCTCCGGGGTGAACGTGACCATCGGACTACCGTGGGTTCGCACGTCGCCGGATCACGGTACCGCACTGGATATTGCGGGTCAGGGGATTGCCGACGGTGGGTCGATGCGGGAGGCGATGCGGACGGCGATGACGCTCGCGCGCGGCGAACCGAATCGGTGATCGCTACTGCTCACCCGGTGCGGCGAGCACCATCTTGACGCTGGCCACTCGCCGCCCCTCCATGGCGACGATTTCGAAACGGGTTGCGCCGACGTGCATGCGGTCGCCCGGCCGTGGTAACCGACCCAGTGCGCCGAACACATAGCCACCGACTGTCAGATAATCGTCGTCGCTCAACTCCAGGTCGTACCGCTTGTTCAGGTCGGCGATCTCCATGTCCCCGGGCAGGACGACGCCGTCGCCCCCGACCTTCGGTTGGGGCTCCGTCGCGTCGTACTCGTCGTAGATCTCTCCGACGATTTCCTCGAGCAGATCTTCCATCGTGACGATGCCTGCCGTGCCGCCGTATTCGTCGAGCACGACCGCCATCTGAGCCTTGAGACGTTTCATGTCGGCGAGGACATCCTCGACCTCGCGGGTGCCCGGCACGAAGAACGGCTCGCGGCCGATTTCGGTGACAGGTCGATCGGCGCGATCCGAGAGCGCCGCCAGAATGTCCTTGACATGGACAATTGCCACGACGTCGTCAGGAGTCTCGCCGTAGACCGGGTATCGCGACCGACCGATCTGTGCGATGTGATTGGTGGCCTCCCGGATGGTCATGGTGGTGCTGAGGGCTTGGATCTCCGTGCGCGGCGTCATGACGTCGCGCGCGTTCTTCTCCGTGAACTCGAACACGCCCTCGATCATCCTGGCGTCTTCCCGCTCGATGCTGCCCGCGCGCTGGCTCTGTCGCACGAGCATGATGATCTCCTCCGGCTGGTGCACGCGCTCGGCCTCGGACGGCCGATGGACCCCCAACACGCGGAGGAGCTGATTGGCCGCCCCGTTGAGCAACCAGATGAACGGGTTCGTGGCTTCGGTGAAGACGATGAGGGGGGCGGCGAGCCAGCGTGACGTCTGTTCCGGGTGGAGCAATGCCAGCGCCTTCGGGGCCAGCTCGCCGAGTACGATGTGGAGGAACGTGATGATGAGGAACGCGATCGTGCCCGCCACGGCGTGGGTGGTGAACACGTCGAACGGCGCGGGCAGGCCACGGAAGAGCGCCGCGATCGCCCCGGCGACCGCCGGCTCGCCGATCCAGCCGAGTCCCAGGCTCGCCACCGTGATGCCGAGCTGGGTACCCGAGATATACCGGTCCAGCGATTGAAGGGCCCGGCTGGCCAGCTTAGCTTTCGCGTCACCACGCCGTACGAGCGCATCAATGCGCGTCCGGCGCGACGCCACGAGCGCGAACTCCGCGGCGACGAAAAAGGCATTCGCCGCCACGAGCACAACAACGGCGGCAGCGCGCCAGAGCAGGGACGTGACCGAGATTTCTTCCATACGGCGTTCACCAACAACGCATGACCATGCCTCAGGATCAGGTGCCGGTTCCGGCCGGTTCCCTCGACTGCCAGACGCCGCACCCGGCGTCGCGGCGTCACGGCCGGTCCCTGCGTCTCGTGTTGGTGGTGACGGCCGTATTCATGGTGGTCGAGGTCGTGGGCGGGGTGATGGCGAACTCGCTGGCACTCCTCGCTGATGCCGGGCACATGCTGACCGACGCAGCGGCGCTGGCACTTGCGCTCTTTGCCACGTGGTTTGCACGGCGTCCGGCCACGCCGGACATGACGTACGGCTACCTCAGAATCGAGATCCTGGCCGCATTGGTGAATGGTGCAGCGCTCTTCGTGATCGCGGGCCTGATCCTGTGGGACGCAGCCGGCCGGCTCGCCGCGCCACCCGATGTGGAACCCCGCATCCTCTTCGGTGTCGCGACCGCCGGGCTCGTCGTCAACCTGATTGGTGCCCGCATCCTGCATGCGGGCCACACGGAGTCCCTCAACGTTCGGGGTGCGTATCTGCATGTGCTCGGCGACCTCCTGGGTTCGATCGGGGCAATGGCGGCGGGTGGAATCATCCTGCTGACCGGCTGGGTGCTGGCCGATCCGATCATCTCGGTGGGTATCGCATTGCTGATCCTCGTCGGGGCGTGGCGCCTCCTGCGGGAGAGCACGGACGTGCTCCTGGAGGCGACGCCGCGGCACATCGACGTGGCGGATGTGGCGACCGGGATCGCGTCGGTGCCGGGGGTGACCGAGGTGCATGACATCCATGTCTGGACGCTCACGAGCGGTGTGGTGGCGATGAGCGGACACGCGGTCGTCCCGGACGTCGAACGGGGGCAGGGAGTACTGGAGGCGGTACAGCGGCGGATGCGAGACCTGGGGATCCTCCATGTCACCCTGCAGATCGAGCGCGAGCACGCCTGCGCCCCGGAGGGTTCGACCGCCTAGCCGCTTGTG
Organism: Gemmatimonadota bacterium; assembly: GCA_039586875.1. Taxonomy (GTDB): domain Bacteria; phylum Gemmatimonadota; class Gemmatimonadetes; order Gemmatimonadales; family GWC2-71-9; genus JAOTVV01. The sequence continues at coordinate 2,640 of JBDHJO010000306.1, forward strand.
TTCCAGACCCGGCCCGTCTATACTGGCGTCTCGAACACGCACCGTCTCCGGCAGATTCAGGGTCCTCCCTTGCACATCCGCAACATCGCGATCATTGCGCACGTCGACCACGGGAAGACGACGCTCGTGGACAAGATGCTCCGTCAAGCAGGTGTCTTCCGTGCGAATCAGGATGTGGAAGAGCGCGTCATGGACTCCAACCCGCTGGAGCGCGAGCGGGGCATCACCATCCTTTCGAAGAATGCGTCCGTCCATTGGCGTGACGTCAAGATCAACATCGTGGACACGCCGGGGCACGCCGATTTCGGGGGTGAAGTCGAGCGCATCCTGGGGATGGTCGACGGGGTGCTGTTGTTGGTCGATGCGGCCGAAGGGCCGATGCCGCAAACCCGGTTTGTGACACGAAAGGCGCTGGCACTCGGACTTGCGCCGGTCGTGGTCATCAACAAGATCGACCGTGCGGACGCTCGGGCGATGGTAGTCCACGACGAGGTCCTCGAGTTGTTCATGGAGCTCGAGGCGTCGGATCAACAGCTGGATGCGCCGTTCATCTATGCCTCGGCGCGTGACGGCGTCGCCCTCGAGGAGCTGCCGGAGAGTGGTGTGGCCGGCCACACGTTGACCGGCGATCTCGCACCGCTCTTCGACGCCATTCTGCAGTACGTGCCCCGACCACACGGTACCGTGGACGGTCCCTTTCAGATGCTGATCTCGACGATCGATCACTCACCCTACGTCGGGCGTGTCGGGGTCGGGCGCATCGACCGTGGTCGCGTGGCGGTTGGTGCGCAGGTCGCACTGCTTCCGACGGGCGAGCCGGGGTTGGTTGCCGAGTCGGGGTTTTCGATGGCCCGGATCAGTCAGCTCTATGGTTTCGAGGGACTCAATCGTACCGAGATCGAGGATGCCGAGGCCGGGGACATCGTGGCCGTGGCCGGCATCGAGGGAGTCGAGATCGGCACCACGGTGTCGGCACCCGAGCGCCCGGAGCGGCTACGGAGCATCGCGGTTGAAGAACCGACGATCTCTGTCGACTTCATGGTCAACAACTCGCCGTTTTCCGGTCGGGCCGGGAAGTATGTCACGTCCCGGCAGGTGCGCGATCGCCTGCTGCGCGAGCTCGAGCGCAATGTGGCGCTCAAGGTCGAGGATACGGACCAACCGGAGGTGCTGACGGTCTCGGGGCGCGGGGAGCTGCATCTCTCGATCCTCATGGAGACCATGCGGCGCGAAGGGTACGAGTTCCAGGTGAGTCGTCCGCGGGTGATCACGCATGCCGGCCCGAACGGGGAGCGACTCGAGCCGTACGAGGAGCTGGTGGTGGACGTGCCGGAGCCGATGGT